>JACPZF010000024.1 GCA_016195615.1 Candidatus Gottesmanbacteria bacterium
CAATACCGAGCGTAAACACCAATCGCTTGGTAAAAAAACACCGGAGTCGGTGTACTTTAACAAAAATTAACAGAGAAAGGAGGTGATAAAATCTATCTTGAAATCGTCGTTTAGTGGTCTTGACAAGGGGTACACTTTAGATTTATATTTTACCGCATGCAATATGCCTCTTGCGCGAAATTTTATGAATCATTATTTGTTTGGGCACGGTAAAAATTTTGATATAACCCACCTTTATGAGCAATATTTGAGTAATTACTACAATAAATATGGAATTTACACGTCAAATCGAAACAACAAGGAGATCGTGTCAGACTTCTTTAAAAATACGTATGAAAACGATCAGACAAATTACTACGCACAATGGGGGGAAGGTATTTGGAATGGTAAAGATAATTTAACAAAGGTTACAAGTGATCTGAAAACGTTTTGGGAGGCGGCGAAAAATGGACAACCATATTATTTAAAAATTGCTCGACAGACTGGACTGCGTGATTTTACTCATATTAATGGCTCCGATATACCAGATATGATTGCATCTTTAAACGACTATGGGATGCTTTTTCAGGGCAATGTTGTTGAAATTACTCCGAACGCACATGATAGCCGTTTTATTGATCTTACATTTACAGATGCTCAAGTAAAAATTTATGACCGATATTATTTTAAGTCATACGGAGGTGCACTCCAAAAAGAACAAATTAATGAAGCTTTACTTTATCTAGACTCATTTTTAACTTTAACCGGCATTAAGCCAGATGATGTGTATCGTAAACTTTTTGGTGATCAATTCTCTGACAGACAAAAATTGTATGAATACTTAATAAAAAATTTTACTATAACCAACCCGGAATTTATCTCAATCTCTGTAAATGGGTATGGGAATGAATACGATGTGGGTGGAGTGTATAATTTAGGTCAAAAAATAGTTTTAACTCTTCCTCGTGGATTATTTCTAAATGATGATGAAAGAAATATTGAAGAACAAGCAACTAAAGTTGCCCCCATGCAGAAAGATGATTCTTCAGAATACCCAAGAGCAAATCTTCAATTCTACCTAAAAGATCATGGCCATATTAGTTGGTCATTGTCGGACGGCACTGGAACTGATCAATACCGACAATTCTATACCTACGGAAATGTTCCTAGAAATAAATTGGTTAAATCAGTTGAAGACGACAACGCTAATATTGATACATTTGTTTCTGAAATTGAACACGAACTGATTAAGCAAAAAGGTGGACAAACTGTTGAATTAACCAACATAGAAATTAATGGAAGTAGATGGATTAAATTGTTTGGTGTAATATTTCAACCCGGTGAAACCAAAACCATCACCATCCCCTCCCAACCCCAAAATCTGGCCCCTTCAGAGGGTAACGCAGCGCAAACAAAAAATGAGACTGCTCCCCCCCAAAACCAGGGAGCTTCCAGCCAAAAAACTTCCGCGGCTGCGGGAGGGGGAACCGCTGGCTCCATTATTGATGGAATATTAGAATTTTTTGTTAATATCTGGAACAGAATTATTCAAATCTTTTTGCCACAAACACAACCGGAACAAAATACCCCAACACCACCAGCAACCCAAACCGCGCCAGCAACCACAGCCACTAGAACCAACACGCCTCAATCAACTGCCACAAAGGAGGCGCCTGCGACTCAAACACCATCGGCAACTTCACAACGTTTACCGTCACAACCTCCTATTGAACAACTCTTACAACAAACAAAGACTGCCGTTTTAAATAACAAACAAACAACTTCTTTCGTGGAAAGCGGAGGATTTACTACTAAAGATTTTGAGGCTGTACGACAAGGAACATTTATGATAGAGGTAATATGGACCAGGAACATTAACGGGCATGAAGAAATTCGGGATATAGGAACAGCAACCGCTTGGCTAGAACGATTAGATAATAATTCGTTTTATATTGCCACTAACGACCATGTGGCAAAATCTCCGGAAGGCGATGGTTGGTTGATTAAATCAGTAGCTTTATTCCGTCCAAATATAGATAACAACGTACAATATTTCTACGACGTAATTGGTATTGGTAATACCTTCCAAGATGTAGCAGTATTGAAAATTAACGGTACATACAAAACTCAAATTCCACTAAAACCATTGTCATTCTTAGACAATACCGTTCCTAACCCCGATGACAATCTACTTGTCGTAGGATTTCCTGCTGATTTTCAGGAAGGCTCTCACAATTTAAATACCATTACGATGGGATCTGTAATCAAACACGATATACCAAGTGAAAACAAGGACGGCAATGGCGTATGGATTTCAAGTGGCTTAGTTAACGGTGGTTCCAGTGGTTCACCAGTTGTCATTAAAAAAGGAGGTAATATTACGGTAATTGGAATGATATTTGCAAGAAGTTATACTGATTATAAAAATAATATAACTAATACAGTTCAAAAAATAAACGCGTCATATATCACACCACTACAAATCGCCGAGTTGATTAATTCTATAAATAAAACTCCAGAAAAAGTTACCATCAAATCACAAACTCCGCTAATTTCGGTTATGATGCAAAATGGAGAGAAGCAGTTTTTTGGTGAACCAATTGATATCGAAAATCAGCTCTTCAGTGGTTATCTTGGTAGTCCGGGAGAAATTATTGAAATAACCAACAATTCAACCACCGACATTTTTGTCCTTGGAACAAAAATTGGTCCAAGTCAAACTATTAATATTTCTTCTCCCTACAATGCATCAGATTTAATCAAAAACTTCCCCAACCAAAACGGAGTTATAGATATTAACAAATCTGTTTACTTAAACCCACGAAGTGATTATTCCGGCCTTACCTTCCGTCTCAAACAAGGAGGAGCACTTTATGGTAATGGTGCCACTTTAATTCCTAAAACCGGAAATTACGCCATTATTGCCGAAGATCAAACCAGTCCGGTTGTTTCTGACATATATCTTGGTGATTTCGAGTCAAAAGAAGAAATATCCAGGGGAATATTGTTCAAAAACGTTACAGAAGGAAAAATTGACAAGGTTAACGCCTATTCCGGCAATGTTACAGGGACCGTAATGGAACTTATAAACAATATTGGTACGGTGGTTTCTAATTCTTCTTATCGTGCGGTCCCAAATTCTGTCAGCCTAGTTATTGATGGCGGAGCAAATAATGTAGTGCATGATTCCCGATTTGATGGCCCGAGAGATATCAATTCCGGCGCCAAAGGAATTTCCTTAATTAATACGAATCATAATATTCTTTTTAAGAATCGATTTGCGGCTCTAACCAATGCAATCATAGCCCAAAATAGTTCTAATAATTATATTGTTCGAAATGAATTTAGATCCGACACTGGTATAATTGCAGAGAACTCTTCTCTTACTTTAATACATAATACTCTAGATGAATTTCCTCCCACCTCCGGCCCAACCGCTCCCATTGGGCCGGCTGATTTACTTGGTGAAGAAGGAAATCCGGGAGACAAGACACTCATTGTCGCCATAAACAGCCAAATAGAAATAAATGATGATTACAAAGAAGAAGTGCAAAGATGGGTTTATCCCTATTTAATCAATAAATATCTAATACTACTAGAAAACGGCAGTACTTTCTCCAAAGTACCATCTGATACTAAAGTTGATGTTTCTGCCTTCCCGACTCTACCTCGGAACACTCTAAAAGGCAATCCTATTTTTCAGGACTCCTCTCCCAAATCCAATTTAAAGACTAATTTTATCTCTTCCCTTTTTAACAGGCTAAATCCAACTCCTGTCTCTCCTGCCTTTGGCTCGCCTATTTCATGGCTTTTAAATTTATTGGCACCTCTCCTAAAACCCCTTGAGGAACTTTTTGTCGTGACTTCAGAAGTTACCATTTTTAACCAGGAGGGTTCTTTATTTATGTTGGTAAAAAATCCAACATACACGCCGTATTTTCTTGGGTTTATCGGTCGAGAAAAGTTTAATGAGGCATCCTTGGAAAATTTTAACCGGATTGAAGATTTTAACCCTAAAGGTGGAACAAAACTTAAAGTAACCAACCAGAGCACTATAACTCTATGGATTTTTGGCAACAAAGTGGAGCCGGGAAAAACTACGGTGATAAAAGTGCCGGAGAAAATATTGACTACCGCCGTTGCCATTGATCAAAAGGACAAACCCAAAGTGCAGTTTCCGCCGGGTGAAAATTTGGTTTACAACATTACGTCCATTAGCGATAAAGACGATTTAACAGAAAAATACCAAAATATCATCGATCCCGCGGTTTTATTAACCAAAGATATTACGATTATTAATTATACCAGTGAAACAGTTCCAATTGGTCAATTAAGAAGAGGAACGCTTTATGTTTCGTCCAAAACAGGCATACATAATGTACCCAGAAACGAAAGTACTGTTTTCGTTAATCCCGGTGAAACAATACGAATTCCTAAACAAACCGCAGATCCAAACTTTGATAAAATTCAAATTGACGTTCTCGGTGAAACACCTGAGTTTTATAATAACGTGTACGATATTGACATTTCGCGCTTTAAACCAGGTCAAAGGATTACCGTTTTAAATGATAAGACAGAAAGAATTATTTTTCTTGGCCGCGAAATTCCACCAGGCCAACAACGAAGCCTTACCGTTCCTCAACTTCCACTACCCAACAATCCGTCGGTACCGCAAATTTCTTTATCATTAAGACCTAAAGCTGTTACTGGCAGTGAAAAACTTGAAACCTATTTGTTGGTACAGGGTGAAAACTTTGAAATTTCAGGCCCACTTTCCAATCTAAGTGCTTTAGAAGATCTCCTACGTTTTTATTTCACAGGTTATGAATTAGACTTCTTCAATGATACCGATACCGCCTATGTTAATATCATTAAATCTGTTACGCCAGACTTTGGTCCAATTACGCTATTTGGTATAAGTATTAATGTTGGAGACCACCAAAAAATTAATATTCTTGAAACACCGCAAAAAGCCAATATTCCTTCAAATTCCCAAACGAATAATATAAATCCAATCCAAAATTTAATAAACACCAGAAACCGAAAACCCAATAATCTGGCTTCTTTAAATTCTGTCTTAAATCAACTTCTGGATTACCAGAAAAAGTTAGCCTTATCAATTAATGGGGACAAATCATCAGAATCAATTGCTCTTAGTAAAGAAATAAGAGAGACAAAAAGAATGATAAATATTACGGAGAAAAGACAATCCAGATACAACGCCGTGTTCTTTGGCCCGGGCGCGGCTTGGCTTACGGCTCCTGTTTCCGCCATACTTGGCCCAGTCTTGGCCGCTTACGGAGCAACTGTTGGTACCACTTCACTTATCCGCGGTACTTTTGCCCTTTTGGAAAACATCGTGGTAGCCAGAGCTCCGGATTCAGCCTTTACCAAATTTATCCATAATCTCCACCAAGCCGCGATCAACATTAATGAATTTACCCTAATTCCCCTTAGAGCATTTTTAAACTTCAGCCAAAGGCAGGCGGGTCAGGAACAAATACGGGTTGTGACCGAAGGAACGCAAAAATTTCTTGATGCTCTAAAAAATTTCCGGTTACCTTCTCTTAGTTATTCACTAAACTGGATGGATAAAAATATTGGCAAACCGCTTTTCAATTTAATCATTCCCCAACAACTTCAGCTAGCCGTTCAAACCTCTGGTGTTAAAATCGCGCCTCCACTTCAGATAGATTCTAAGGCTAGAACAGCAGCGCAAGTACCTCTTTTGAAAAGAACCACTAGTACAAATTCTGATGTTAATGCCTCAACCGAAATCGTTGGTAAAAGTGAATTGAGGATCGACTATATGCCCGAAAATCTATTTCGATTATTCCGAGACGATAAAGGAAACGTTACCGCTATTGAACCGTTAGATACGAATGATGATTTTAACGTCTTTTTGTTAAACCAAGGTCAATCTATATTGATAACCAAAAAAATACTTTTATCATTTAATTCTTTCATTGCCATTCGTAAAAATGATGGTAGTTACGAGAAAATAAAGTTGAAAGTTGGTCAATTTAACGGTAGTCCCGTTGTAGAATTATATGATTTTATAACACGAAAAGTTATCTCCGGCAGACTTGAATCCCAAGTTCCAGCTCAGCCTAAACTTGTAAGGATCTTACCGGCTCGCGATACTGAACCTCCCCTTCCCTCCCAACATCGGGACGTTTATGTCTATCGAGCTAGCGGCGGCGATGAACTAATTATTGACTTTAATGATGACCGCGAATTTATAGATTTCTTAAATAGAGGGGTAAACGAGATCGAAGAACTAAGACGAAAAAGTAATTATGATTTAAGCCGGCTGGAAGCCGCAATGGATTGGCTTAGAGAAAATGTAAAAGGCAGTGATTATCTACGGGATAAGGCGTATGTTGAACTCGGTCGAAAAGCACCGCTTGGTAAAGTAATTATTAATAATTCTGTCTGCCGGGAGCGAGCATTTTTTGAGCATATTCTTCTGGCCTATTTGGGCATTGATTCCAAAGTATGGGTAAGCCCAATAATAATTTTTGGCAAGACTGAACGTCATGCTGTTGTATCTGTATCGAAACGAGACCTCGTCTTAGATTCAACCGAGGCCGTTTATTCCGTACCTATTTCAAGCGCACAATATCTGCAAAATGTACCAGGAGGACGAAGTAGTATCAAGGAGTATTCAGTCTTTGATGTTGTCGAAAAACCAGTTTTTCAAACGGCACCAGTTAACACCATTTTAAAGAGTGAAAACAAGTCACTTATTAAAATATTTGTACCGCCAGCAACCTTAGGGCAATCCACTATTCTTATCGGCCGCGGAGACGACGTTGACATCCAAATTAAGCATGATCATATCTCACGACATCATGTTGAAATTACTGTAAAAGGTGAATCGATAAGTATTCGCGACAACGGAAGTCAAAACGGTACTAAACTAAATAATGATGAGTTACTTAAACAAGAACCTCTTAATCCCTCTGATGTAATTACTATTGCGAATGTTGCCAAATTGCAATTTATAGGTTTAAAAAACGACGTTATCGAATTTAGATATCTTGATATAGGCGATGAGTTCGGTGCTTCGGTATTTGTTAACGGAGAATTATTCCAAAGTGCCGTGCCTTTGGCGATCTTTCCGGGATTCCCTCTTGCCACTTGGGCATTTCGCTCCTTAACAGGCTACTTGGACAAAACCTACAGCCAGAAGTTTGATGAGTGGGCAGAAACTCACTTACCGTTGGTAAAAGGTGGCATCTTAGCCACGCATCGTTTTGCCGTTTCTCTTGATCAAAGCGTGTGGTTTGGGGGACTAGCCGATAAACGCGACGAATTTGTTGCCTCCCTAAGACCCCGTATCGGAAATTTACCAAATTTCTTTCTTTCCGCCTGGCAAAGAATAAAGTTTTTTAATAAAATCCTCAGTCGACAAATGGGAACTTTTGGGTTAGCGGATCCGGCAAGCAGGGCGTTTTCTATTACTTCGGAAATGCTGCAAAATATACCGGAACTGCCCCAAATTGTAGAATTAATTGAAAAAAACCTTAAAAATAATCCAGACGGATTTAAAACCGATCTCTCCACTCTTTTTCCGTCCAGCTTCGATTTGACAACAAAAGATTTAATCGAGAAAACCTTATCATCAATCTTTTTCGGCTATGAGTTTATTGCCAACCCCAACGGAATTTTAGTTGTTCATAAAATTGAAGGGCCAGTCATATTGCCGCAATTATCTGAAGTAGGTTTAATTATTCTTCCATCAGACAGTCAAGCTGCAGACAATCTCCGTAATTTTGGCTTAGCAGACGAACAAATCAAAAATGCAATTGCGCTTCGTGATGATATGGTTTATCGCATGAGAACGGCAAAATTAACCCCACAGGAAAGATCACAACTTCGAATTAGAAAAGAAGTTTTAAATCTTCGTCAAGATCAAGATCCAACTCCAAGCCAAATATTGGAAATAATCGGCCGCGGTATTAAAAGAGAGTCAGAACTTGACAAAAAACTTCCAGGTGGAATCGATAACTTAGTTAAAAAAGCTGGAGATCTAGCCAAAATAGTCAGTGATTTTATCTACGATAAATCTAGTCTGTTGATCGAATTTGAAATCGGCCGCCCGCTTGCAATCGGTTACGCATCTCGGCTTGCGCACTATGGAAAAGAGTATGCAGAAGTACCGGGATTTAAAACTCACGAGGAAGGTGTAGATTGGATAAGTTCTGACCAGATTGATATGTCTGACGAACTCAGAATAGAAGCAGCGACAGTGGTAAAAGCTCACGAAGAAGGCCATAAGACACAAGGAGAAGGCTACCAAAATCTTTTGTCAAAAGGCGATCTTTCTATAAATGAAATAATGGCTCACGGACTACGAGTTATTCTTCCCTATGAACTTTTAGGTAAAACTGTTCCCATCGAAAGCGCTTATGACGAAGGTGCAAAAGAATATCTGCAATTAGGAAAAGATCTGGCCAGTCGTATGGAACAATTAGGCGAAAAACCTGATATTGCCTGGATTGCGTGGAGCCGGTCTGCACTCTATGGCGAATATCGACCTGGTATTAAACATTTACAATAAGGTCATTTCAAAACTAGTTTTGTTGAAAGTATAGCACTTTGACAACTAAAATGGACAGTACACCGAGAAAGGAGTACTGCCCATGTATGATATTAACAAACTGGTGCCAAAAAG
>JACPZF010000021.1 GCA_016195615.1 Candidatus Gottesmanbacteria bacterium
GATACCTCGCCACTGGCAGCGTTTTTTAAGGCATAGGATATTCCCCCTATCTCCATAAGTACTCATGAGTGAAGGATAAATCCAGCCGATGTTTAAAGATAATTTTGTCATAATATTTTTTTACCAATTAAAATCTTTCTCACCTCCAGCATTGCGGAATAGGTTGGTAAAATATAAAGAGTTTCTTTTTCAGGAAGTTGTTCTAGACCGATTTTAATTGCTTTTTCCAGACTTTCTTCGACAATGAAATTGTTTGATTGTTTTATTGTTTCATTTCTACTTTTTACTTTTGACTTGTGCTTTTGACTTTTGACTTTTGCCTGCCCGCCGAAGTCTTGACGAAGGCGGGACTTTTGACGTTCTCCAGAATACTTTAGCCTTACAGCCATATCGTAAGCTCTGTCACCAGAAACAAACAAATCTACACCCGCGTGCAGCATCTCAAAATCCACATCCCAAATCCAGCTGACATCGCGTCCATCAGGAATGCGGTCGTTTAAAACAAAAAGTATTTCCCTTGCTCCCTCATTAATAACCGTTCGCAGAGACTCGTTAAACCCAGCGGGGTTTTTAGACAAAAAGATTCTTACTTTTTTAAGAGCGATGATAAATTCCTCTTGTCTTCCGAAAGCCGGTTTAAAATCGTTTAAGTATTCTTTTATTTCCTTTTCCAAAAGACCTAAATGTAAAAGGGTTAAAACGGCCGCGAGCGTGTTATAACGGTTATAAACACCTGGTAAAAGTTCTTGCCAGCTACTAAGGTTGGTAGCTGGTCTTTTTCTTCCGCAAGAAGGACAATGCCAATGCCCCAGATGAGAGTAGAACACACCATCATAAATAAGTTTAGCTCCACAGCGGAGACAAAAAGTGGAATCAGTAGCATCCTCTGTTTTTTCCAAAAATAGTTTCTCATCCTCTAAGCCAAAATAGAAAACTTTGGCTTTTTTCGAAATTCCCAATTCTGCAATTTGCGGATCATCAGCATTAAGAATTAAGGTTGTATTCGGAGATAATGTTTCTAGGACCTCGTTCCATTTTCTGGCTATTATATCGACTTCACCGTAGCGATCGAGTTGGTCGCGAAAGAGATTTAATAAAACAACAATTAGTTTTTTATTACTATTTATTCCGTCATTCTGGCCCCTCGGTCCTGAGCCCCTCGGTCCTGAGCTCGGGGTCGAAAGACTCGGGGTCGAAGGACTTGTCCAGAATCGATTCTGGAGTCGCTCCGCTCCCCAGAATGACGCCAAATTATCTATCACTATGGGCAGTGTGGCTTCATCTACTTCAAAAATAGCGTCGTCGGCCTCTATTTTCCCCAAAAGGTTTGACTTAAGAATAAACGCTGAGACCAGGCCGTTTAGCAAATTAGCGCCTGACTCATTGTGAATAACTTTTTTGCCTTTTTTTTCAAGAACCGTTTGGATCATTTTGGAAGTCGTGGTTTTGCCATTGGTTCCGGCAATAAGAATAATTTTGTCTTTAATCTGTTTGCTGAAATAGAACAAAATGTCCGGGTAGAAATATAAAGCGATATGCCCAGGCCAAGTCGAACCGTGGCCCAAATTAAGCGTTTGACTAAGAAACGAAATTGTTCTGCCAATTATGATAAGAAGAGAAACTCTGATCGTGTTTATCATTTACTAAGCCGTCTGCTCTAGAGCCTTGATTCTATCAGAAATCGGAGGATGGGTGTCAAATAGATGGGAAAACCAGCCGACAAATTCGTGTCCTTTGTCTTTGAAGGGATTACAAAAGTAAAGATGGGCTGTTGCTTTATTGGCCGCTTCCAAAGGTTCTTCGTCGCTAGCTATTTTTTTCAAAGCATTGATTAAACCGCTCGGCTGTCTTGTCAGCATGACGCTTCCGGAATCGGCTAAAAACTCCCGCCTTCGGGAGATCGCAAGTTGAATTAGCTGGCCGATTATCGGTGAAAAAAGAGCCGCTAAGATGGCTACGATGAAAACGATGCCCTGCAGGCCGCTTCTGTCTTCTCGCTCATCTCGATTGCCCCACCATAAGCTTCGCATAAACCAATCTGACAATAAAGCGACTATACCTATTAATATAGCCACAATCGCCATCAGCCTCGTATCATAGTTTCGCACGTGGCTTAGTTCATGGCCGATTACCCCTTCCAATTCCGTCCGCGTCAATTTCGATAGGAGCCCGGTGGTTGCGCAAACAACCGCGTGCTCGGGATCTCTGCCTGTCGCAAAAGCATTAGGAGCACTGTCATCTATGACGTACAACTTAGGCATAGGAAGCTGGGCGACCAGACAGAGATTTTCACAAACGGTAAAAAACATAAAATTCTTTTTTTTGTCGGCCGGCCTGGCTCCGGATAAACCAAGAATGACTTTATCGCCATAATAGAAACTTCCGAGACTGGCAAGGCCTGAAAAAATTAAAGCCATCCCTATCCAACCAGCGCCAAAGTCCAAGGCCTTGGCAAAAAGATAGACCATGGCGGTGATAAAGAAAACAAATAAAACCATGATCAGCCAGGATTTGCGTTTGTTGGCGTCGACTTGTTCGTAGATGTTTAACATGCTTAACCCAGATCCACTTTCGGCGTTTTGGTATCTTGGGAAGAAACCGCAAGGTAATCTTTTCCTTCTGGCATTTCTAAACCTTCTTCTGGCGTGAAATTCAAAAACTTGGCTACCAAATTCGATGGAAAAACTCTTAATTTGATATTGTAATCAGCCACTAAATCGATCAGAGTTCTTCTTGCGTACATGACTTTATTCGCCGTATCTCTTAACTCATCCATTAGTTCTTGCGTTGGTCCGGCCGCCTGAAGCTGCGGTGTGCTTTCAAAAACCGCTCTAATCGGAGCTATGGCTTGCAGCAATTGGTTACTGACGTCCATTAATTTCTTGGCGCTTTGCCCTTTGTTTAAGACATCCAACACCGCTTTTCTCGCCTGGGTGATTTTATCCAAAGCTACTTGCTCGTGTTTCATGTAGCCTTTGACTGACTCGATTAAATTCGGGATAAGGTCAGCCTGACGTTTAAGTTGATTGCCTATTTCCTGGATCGAGGCGGTGATTCTGGTTTTAGTCGAGACTAAATCGTTATAGACACTCCAGATGTAAAGCAAAATTGCACCTAAAGCCACAATGGCCACAATTAACATGTTCATACTTTTCACCTCCTCTATTTATTCTACCTACTCAGACTTGATTATACAACAACCATTGCCGAAATTTTTCGTAACTTTGGGTATTAACAATATCTTTAGCCGTCGCCCAGCCGCGTCTGGCTACCGCGACGCCAAATTTCATAACCGCCAATTGGTCCATCGCATGACTATCGGTATCGATAATTATTTTCACCCCGGCTTTTAGCGCCTGCCGAACCAGTGTGTCGGGAAGATCCAGGCGGTTAGGCCAGGCATTAATTTCTAAGGCCTTGTTATGCTCTTTGCAAAATTTAAAGATTTGCGGCCAATCAGCATCCAGACTCTCGCGCTGATTTAAAAGTCTTCCCGTCGGATGGCCTAAAATACGTACCTTGGGATGGGATAAGCTTTTTAAAATGCGTTCGGTTATTTTGGCTTTAGGTTGGGTGAAAGAGGAATGAACCGAGGCAATGGCACCGTCTAATAGACTTAGGGATTTTTCATCAAGCGCTAACTGCCCGTCGGCTAAGATATCGATTTCTAAAAGTTTAAAAAGATGGACCTTTTCCGTTTTTTCCACCCGGTCAATCTCATTGTTTCTTTTTAAAATCAGATGATAATTTTGCTCGGGCGTGTGATTGGTAATACTCGGGTTGTGTTCAGCTAAACCCAGATATTCATAGCCCAGGCTTTTGGCTTTTTGGGCCATTTCGGGAATGGAATTTCCGCCGAGATCATGTGATGGTTCAATATTAAAAGAGCTGTGAGTATGCAAATCGCCTTTAATGTCTTTTAATTCCACCAGTTTCGGCAGTTCTCTTTTTACCGCCAATTCGATTTCTCCCTTATCTTCCCTCATTTCCGGCGGAATCCACTGCATGCCTATGGTTTCGTAGAATTCTTCCTCCGTAGGTATCTGGTATGACTTGAGGCCTTTTTTTATCCCGTGCTCTGAGAGTGATAATCCTTTACTTAAAGCATAAGTCCTTAAGCGAATATTATGCTCTTTTGAACCGGTAAAATGTTGTAACAAGGCGCCAAATCCCTCAGGCGGCTGTACCATTAAATCGACCTGTTTACCGCCGCTGGTTAAAAAAGAAGAGGTTTCGGGTCCGGCCTCAATGATTCTTTCCTTATAGGGATATTTGCCAAACCAAGAAATTACCTCTTTTGGGTTGTGGCTGGCTACCGCAAGATCGATATCGCCAATTGTTGCCACCATGCGCCGCAAACTTCCTAAGGTTTCAATCTGTTTAACAGCTTTACATTTTTTCATGTAGTCTATGACTTTTCCTGCAATTTCATAAGCAAAAGGCAAAACCATGCGCGCTGATTTTGTTCGTCCCTCACGATATTGCGCCAAAGCGTTTAAAATTTCCTCTTGTGATTTTGTGCCGAAAGTGGGGATTTTGGCGATTTTCCCAAGTTTTGCGCCTTTTTCTAAATCATAAATAACGGTTTGGGGATTTTTTAATTTTAAGATAGTTACGAGTTTAAAAGCGGTTTTCGGTCCGATCTTGGGAACTTGCAAAAGCGGAAAGACGCCTTCTGGAATGCCTTTTTTTATTTCGGCAAAATGCTTTACTTTTCCGGTTTTAAATAATTCTTCGAGACGAAGGGCAATGGTTTTCCCAATTCCCGGCAGTTCTTCGAGTTTGCCTTCGTCGTAGAGATCCTTGGCTTCAGAGGTAGACTGTTCAATGGCATCTGCCGCTTTTTGATAGGCCAGCATTTGAAAATAAAATTTCTTTTCGTCTTTGATGCCGTAAGCCGCGGCTATTTCGCGAAAAAGCGACGCGATTTGGTTGTTATTCATGCTACATTGACTGTTATAAGTCTATTTGTTATTATCCCTTGTACCTTAATTATAGTTTAAAAATTAGAAATTAGAAATTAGTCATTGCGGTTGGGCTCGTGGTGTAGTGGCCTAACACGCGGCCCTGTCAAGGCCGAGATCGGCGGTTCGACTCCGCTCGGGCCCGCATAAAGTAGATATAGCTCTTTAAAAACGAAATGTCAGGTTTTGTAGTATCCTAAAAGAGTGATACGCATTAACCTGTCCGATGATGAAAAACATCTTCTTAAAGGATATTTTACCACATCACCCATAGCGCTTATCCGGTTGAAAGCCC
>JACPZF010000006.1 GCA_016195615.1 Candidatus Gottesmanbacteria bacterium
AGATATTATGAAATCCTAAATCCCATGGCGTTAAAAAGACAAATTAACAAATTGACACAAAAACTTAACAGAACATTGCGTTAGATTATTCATGATTTAACGAATACATGGTTCCGTTAGATAAATTCATGATTTAATACGTATACCAATATAGCCTCAAAACGGGGAAATGATGGGGAAAAAATTTTCCGACACTATCACCTTTTAAGAATTTTTGGTAGACTATGTTTTAGCGATTTTAAGATAACAACTATGCTGAGGTGGCGGAGTGGTCAATCGCACGCTGTAAAATTTGCCGGAGTGGCGGAGTAGCCAAACGCACCAGACTGTAAATCTGGCGGCCGTAAGGCCTACCTAGGTGCAAATCCTAGCCCCGGCACAATAAAATTTTACAGTGCGCTCGAAAGGGCTACCCAGGTTCGAATCCTGGCCTCAGCACACGGTTAAATATTTTTAGATTTTTGCGTTAAAGCAACGGCTTGGCCAGAATTTCCAACGCCTGCGATGGACTGATAACCTGGTCTAGAAGAGAGTGTAATTTTCTGTCGGCGCTAACGAGTTTGCAATCGGACGTTCTTGCTACATAAAGAAAAATCGCGTCATAGGCGGTAACGCCGTATTTTAAAACTACATGGAGAATCTCCTCCGTGTCGTTTTTTAACAAATCAACAAAATTGATCCCGCTCTCCGACACTCTGGCGATGAACGATATAATTTCCTCATGAGTAAATATGCGTTTCCAGTAAAGGATGTTTAAAAGCTCCACCAAAAGGAAGCTCGGGGCAAAAATGGCAACCTCGCCTTCTTTCAAAAGTTGGTAAAGCTCCAAAGATTCTTTGATGTCTGACTCTTTTTTGCCGGAAATCCATTTAAGAACAACGCTCGTGTCAATGACAAATTTAGTCATGATCACGGTTTCTCTCCTCTCGCAACACCTTTACCCAGTCAGTCCTGCCGCTTTTTTGAGCCAAATGGCGAAATAAGTTCAAATCGTTATCCAGGTCGGCAGCCGCCCCACTTTGCCGCAAAGCGTTTGTATTGCTTAAGAGCCGGTTAACCAAGTGGCTCAAGGATACCCCGAGCGCCGCCGCCCGCACGGAAAGCTGCCGGTGCAGTGTCTGATCTAAATTAATCGTGGTACGGAAAGTATTCATAGTCAGTCAAGATTAACATCTAGATGTTAATATGTCAAGATGCTAAAATAAATTTAGCCTTAGTTACTGTGTAACTATTGAATGACTTCCTCGTCTCCCGCGGGTTCGGAGCTGCTGCTATCTGAGGTATCTCCCGAACTTAGGGCTTTTACGCCATCGGTATTATTGGCCGTTTTAGGAATATTAAGGCTGGAGATAATTTTATCGCTCACTTTTACTAGATTCTGATCCAAAGATGGCGTGACTTCGATTTTAAAAAGCATCCCGTCCCAGATCGCGGCGATGATTAATTTTTTACTCAGGTCGCTGTAAACCTTTTTGGCTTCAAGTAAACCAATTTTGGTATCTAAAAAGTTAGCATCCTTTACGCCAGGGTCGTTTTTCTGCCAGGAACTTATATCTAAATAGCTCGTGTCGGAAACGATAAACTTTATCCGTCCTGATTTATTGTTGGTTAAATCGATATTAGAATAATTGACTTGGTCTTCTGGGTGATTATTAAGAGTAAAAGTATCAGGATAGGAAAAAGAATACCCCAGCGGATCCTTATAAACCGAAACGTTTTCTGAGGCTGGTTTTTCCTCTTGCTCGTTAATGGCAATCTTTCTCTCTGAAAGACTGTTTTGCTTTACCCCTTCCTGCTGGCTTAATTTTAAACCAAGAATAATTACGCCTGCGACGGTAAGCGCCGAGACTCCGACTCCGATCCAAAGGACTTTTTTGGAAATGTTAAGCGTCGGAACCTGGAATTGCAGCTGCATTTAATAACTATAACATTTTTTGACTTTTCTTGGCAAATTCATTATCCTAGGTTAATGATGAAGAATTTTTTCTTAATATTTTCCCTAATTACCCTAATTTCCCCAACTTCCCTTCTTGCCGCCAAAAAGCACGTCAAATCAACCACTCCAGCTGCTCCGGCGGCCACAACTGGCGGATTATCTGTTTCTAGCGTCAAGCTTCGCTCCGACCGCCTGGCTCTTTTGGTAACTTTTTTAAATTTAAACGACCTGCGCGACGTTTCTTACTCGCTAACTTACTCTGGAAGCGGCGTCGACCAGGGCGTCCAAGGCTCAATTGCGCCCTCCGGCCAAGGCAGTACGTCGCGCGAGCTTCTTTTTGGCAGCTGTTCCAAAAACGTCTGCGTCTATCACCAAAATATTAAAAACATGAGGCTTGTCATCACGGCGCAAACGACTAGCGGCAAGTCGATCGTGAAAAAATATCTGGTTAAGGTCTAGTGTCATTGCGAGGACGTGTTAATTAAGCTGATCAGACGAAGCAATCTGACAAAAATATGACAATTATCCAAGCTGCTGTCAAAACCGCTACTGATATTAATAATGGTACCTCTTCTTTTGTCCAATCGGTTGCTAGCTATCTTCTCGCTGGCCTTTTTTTTATTTTCATCTTTTATCTTCTTCTGAAAAAATTCCTCAAAACATAGTGTATAATGGGAAAATCGCCGAGGTAGTTTAGTGGTAAAACGGCTCCTTGGTAAGGAGTTGACTATGAGTCCGATTCTCATCCTCGGCTCAAGGTTGTGGGTTCGACTTGTCCTTCGAAGTCCGCCAAAGGCGGACGAAGGAGGATTCCCATTCCCGGCTCAAAAAATGAGAAAACCATTTTTATCAGTGATTGTTCCCCTCTACAACGAAGAAAGTCGCATCCATCATCTTGAAAACATTTACCGCTATTTAAAAACCCAAAACTTCAAAAGCGAGCTGATCGCCGTAAACGACGGAAGCATTGACCAAACCAAAACACTAATGGTAAAATTTTCCCGGCATTTTCCTCTAAAAATAATTTCCTATACCAAAAACCAAGGTAAGGGTTACGCCGTACGTAAGGGGATGCTTGTCGCAAAAGGCAAATATCTTATTTTTACCGACATTGACCTATCTGTTCCAATTATCCAAATTAAACAATTTTTAAAATATGTCCAAAAAAATCCCATCGTTATTGGCTCACGTAATGTTAAAGGAGCTCTGGTAAAAAATAACCAACCTTGGTTAAGACAATTTTTCGGTAATTTCTATATTTTTATCTCAAATTTACTCTTTGGCCTTAATTTCTCCGACTATACTTGTGGTTTTAAGTTGTTTTCCAACAAAGCCGGCAAAGATATATTTCGGCAATGCCGGACAAAGGGTTGGGCGTTTGATACGGAAATTATGGTATTGGCGAAACGACTTGGGTTTTATCCTAAGGAAGTACCCGTTATTTGGCAACACCATCCGCTTACTAAGGTGGTGCTTCCGAAAGATATTTTTCGCACGGCTCTTGAGTTAGGGAAAATAAAAATCCGGTTTTGGTCAAATCTATAACTTAGGCGTGATATTTGGATTATTTGTTTTCCAAATCGTAAATCCATCTTGACTAAAGTACGCCCGGTACGAATAACGGGAAAAATCCTCTCCTCCTTTGGAAATTAGGTATTTTGGCCTGACTTTTTCTAGTATCGCATAGTTAAACTTGTCTTGCTTTAAAAAATTGGGAACTTCCTTGGGACGCCACCCGTAGTAATAGTTGATAATGGGAATATGAGCTTTTACTAAAAATCCCTGTAAACAACAGACAAAATCGGCCACAAAATAATTTGCCGCGTCCTCTTGGCGAAGTCTTGCAACCAGTCTTTCTTCTTTTTCTCTTTTCGGTTCAAACATCTGAAGCATCACCACCCTAGAATCAATGAATACCCAACCGATACTTAGCATCATTAGACAAATAATTAACACCTTTGAAAATTTATTCTTTGTTTCTTTCCACCAAAAATAAGCGCCCAGCGAGAGAAGCGCTACCATAAGCGAGGTCAAAGACATCATCATCCGTTGCGGTGTGCGAAATAAATGCAAGGCTGGAAAATATTTAAACAGCCAGTAAAACGGCGAATAGGGAAAGCGAGAAGCAACGTACAAAAAACCAACCAAAAGTATAAAAAGCAAGGCTCTGGCAAAATGGTTAGTTAAAATCTTTTTTAGTTTAAAAAGAAATACGAATAATAGCGGCGAAATAAAGGCCAGATATTCGTAGATATTAAAACCCATACCCAAAGTTTTAAATAATAGTTGCCTTATAGACATCGAGATATTAAAGGGAATCATAAAAATAAGGGGCACAAAGAGAAAATGAATCGAACCAATAAACGGATTGATAGGTTCAAAACGTTCAAGATGGGGCGCGGCTTCGACAATAAACGGTATCAATCTTGGTAAAGACAGGAGGAGAAAAAGCAGATAAACGACGAGAGTTTTAAGAATCTCTTTAATTAAATTCTGCCGATAGACGATAAAATAATATAACCGTAGGGATACAAAAAAAATACTTGTGTACCAAAGACTGTAAACGTCGCCGGAAAAAAAGTCCATGGTTAGAATTGCTGAGGCCCCTAAAATTCGCCAGAAATTAAGCTTCGGCGTCAAAATAAGTAACAAAAAAAGAGGCTGCAATCCATAGGAGAAAAATCTCTCGTTATGACCAAAGGCCATCCTTCCGATGAGCGCTCCCGAAATCTCGTAAATTATCGCTCCAAAAAGCCTTGGCCATCCTTTGACTAAAGTGTACCCCTTGTCAAGACCACTAAACGACGATTTCAAGATAGATTTTATCACCTCCTTTCTCTGTTAATTTTTGTTAAAGTACACCGA
>JACPZF010000026.1 GCA_016195615.1 Candidatus Gottesmanbacteria bacterium
AAGTTGGGTACGCGCTTTCCGGTAATGACTTAAAATTAGTTCCCGTTCCTCACTGGTGATTTGGACAGAATCAACCACATATTCAGCATATCACATCACGACTTATAGTAGTGGGGAATTTGATTTGAGAGAGGTATAGTAACTTCAGAGGCAACCTTCTTGAAATCACGATTCGATTGTTGAATCTCGACTATGGCTTCTCTGCCCAATGACATTTCAACGTTTGACATAAAAATTCCTTGGGGCAGAGGTTAAAAATTAATTTAGGCCCACAATATAGCACAATCGCTTCGTCATTGCAAGTTTTTGTCAAGCTATCGGCTATTCAATTGTTTTATTTTTTCTTCCGCCAGATCGTAGGAATGGTAAGAGCAAAAATAATTAAACAAACAATAAAAACCCCCGTTATCGCAATTGAATAGCTACTCATGTTTTACCTCCTTTAATAAAAAAATCGCAAAAACAATCAAAATAAGAGAAAAAACAAGACCTTCAATAATTTCATCTATAGAAACTTCTTGATTATTTGTCCTGCTAAATATTGACGACAAAACAATTGAAAGTAAAAGCCATTTACCTATATCCAAAAACAAATCGGATATCGCTTTTAGTTGAATATTGTTCAATCTTTTACTGGCACTCACAAAACTATACTATCTTTTTACCACTAATGTGTTAATATCTTGTCGGATCTTTGCGGAAACATTGCGGGTAGATTTAATTCCTTGATTTTTAATCTTACAGCCACCTTATCTGCTTGACATGGCTAGTTACCGGAATCAGTTTTCCGTTTTTGTCTTTATAGGCTAAATAAAGCGAGACGTTAAAAAGCCCGCCTTGCCTGTTTTCATAATCTTTCACCGCCCAAGCCGCCTGGCCGGAAACAGTTTCCCCTGGCAAAATATCCTGGGAAATATCTTTTATGATCCGACCAGAATTTAGGGCTTGTTCCAAAGGACCGGCAAAATTTAAAGATAAAGTGAAATCTTTGGCTAAAAGCGGCTGTTTGCTACGGTTAATAAAAATGTAATTTAGCGTTAGCAAATCGCCATCGGCTACCAAATCGGCGTCGAAATCCAAATTTAAATATAAATTGTCGGCGAGTTCTTTAAGATTAACTTCTGGCCTATCTGTTGCGGTTTCTGTGGTTTTGGTGTTAGTATTTTTGGCTGGTTTGGAAAATTGCAAAAGAAAGAAAAAAACAAAATCCAGGACCAAAAAAATCGCGATTAAAACAAAAAAAGCCTGTTTATTTTTTTTGAGCAGATTGTTAAACATTTTCTAATTACCAATTACTCTTCTTGGTCTAATCAAATACTTATTTAAACTCTTATCCATATCGATAAATTCGTCGGCCTCTTCGATTAATTTGCCCGAGGCGCTTTTGCTAAAAGCCATTACCTCTACCCGGCAGCCGGAATGAGCTTTTAAATACTGTACTAGCGGCAAAAAATCGCCGTCGCCGGTTACGAGAACGACTGCGTCTAACTTAGGCGAAAGCGTAATCGCATCGATGGCAATACCAACATCCCAATCGCCTTTTTTCGCTCCGCCGGCAAAAATTTGCAGATCTTTGCTTTTAAGTTCAAAACCGGATAAGCGCAGGGCTTCAAAAAAATTATTCTCTTCCGCGACATCGGCCTTGACGACATAAGCAAAAGCGCGAATCAGTTGCCGTCCCGAAACAGCCGTTTTTAAAAGTTCCGCGAAATTAACTTTACTATGATAAAGATTTTTGGCGCTGTGATAAAGATTTGACACGTCGACAAACACGCCGACTCTTTGATTAATATTTTTCATAATTCAAGTTGTCTATTACATTTTTGCCAACACTCTGCCAATAGCCACAATAAAGGCCGCTACTCTTAATGTTACTTTATGTTTTTCTTTGCTTCTCCAGACCTCATCAACGGCCTTATCCATCACTTGTTTAAGCTTCTTGTTCACATCTCCCACTTCCCATCTCTCATTTCTCCTATTTTGTACCCATTCAAAATAGGAAACCGTTACTCCTCCCGCATTGGCTAAAATATCCGGAACGACGACAATCCCTTTTTTATGTAAAATTTCATCCGCCTCTGGCGTGGTCGGCCCATTAGCCATTTCCAAAACCACCTGAGCTTTTATTCTGGGGGCATTTTCTTTGGTGATTTGATTTTCCAAAGCCGCCGGAATTAAAATGTCAACCGGAAGCTCCAAAAGCTCTTTGTTGGTGACGGTTTTGCCATAGGATAAATCACAAACACCACCACGGCAATAGCATCCGCCTAAAACTCCTTTTTTCTTTTTACACTCCATGGTTGCCTCAACATCTAAGCCTTCTTTAACATAAACGCCGCCGCGACTATCGGAAACAGCTACCACCTTAAATCCGTTTTCTGACAAAAGTTTGGCAATAAAATAGCCCACGTTGCCAAAACCTTCTATGGCAACGGTTAATTTTGAGTTTTGAGTTTTGAGTTTTGAGTTTAGTTTTGCAAGCGTAGCGAGCAAAACGTACATTCCTCCCATGCCAGTGGCTTCCGTTCTTCCCTGGCTTCCACCTTTATCTACTGGTTTCCCGGTAATCGTTGCCAAAATTTCCGGCCCTTCGTTCTTTTTGGTAATTTTGAGTTTTGAGTTTTGAGTTTTGAGTTTCTTGTATTCATCCACCATCCACGCCATAATTTTCGGATTGGTATTAACATCCGGTGCCGGCACATCAACGAGTGGTCCGATATCGCGCCAAATTCCCCGCATGTAGCCGCGGCTTAAGTTTTCTAATTCTTTTTCGGATAATACTTTCGGATCCACCACCACGCCGCCCTTGCCTCCTCCTAATGGTAAATCCACCACCGCGCATTTAACCATCATCCAAAATGACAGTGCTTTTACTTCATCCATGGAAACCTGGGGATGAAATCTAATTCCGCCTTTGTACGGACCTAAGGTACTATTAAACTGCACCCTGTATCCTTCAAATATTTTAACTTGCCCGTTGTCCATTTTTACCGGAAAATAAACTTGAATAATCCTTTCGGGCTGTTTTAAAAGCTCTATTTTTTTTCCAACTTCCAGTCTCTCATTTCCCACTTCTAAATATCTCGCCGCTTTCGCCAGTTGCTCCATGGCATTATTAAAAGGATTAGACATATACCTCCTTAATTTTTAATTTATAATTTCTAATTTTTAATTAATTAATAGAATTGTTCCCAGTGTATATCTTCTATTTTAACACCAAGTCCAAGAACTTGCTTTTTAACTCCTTCGATCATCTCGTGGTTACCGCAAAGATAGAATTTGCTATTAATAAGCTGCTCGGCCTTAAGAGTTTTTAAGATATTATTCACTCTACCTGCTTTTCCCTGCCAATTTTTTTTCGGCTGGGAGAGGATGGGATAAAAGGAAAAGTTGGTCTTTTCTTTGGCTAAGTTTTCAAATTCTTCAAAAAAAAGCTGGTGATCTTCATCTCTGACGCCAAAAACTAAACTAATTTTTCTTTCCCGATCACCCCCAATCTCCCCTGATAATAAATCCGCTATCATGCTGCGAATTGCTGAAATTCCCGTTCCCGTTGCCACAAAAATAATGTCTTTAGGGCTCTCTTTATCAACGACAAAATGCCCGAGCGGGGCTAAAAATTCGACCACGTCACCTTTTTTGAGATTTTCCAACCACTGGGAACCAAGGCCTTCCGGGCTCGTATCCACGCAAGTTTCAGTGAGAGTGTTTTGTTGGGGAGAGGAGCAAAAAGAATAAGTTCTTCTGGTACTATCATTTATTATATAGGTACCATATTGGCCTGCCTGAAAAACTATTTCCAGAGGTTCCAAAAGTTTAAATTTCACCCAGTGAACGTTGCCGTCAATTAAATTATTTTCCCAAACCTCAGCTCTAAATTTCGTAATTGCCATAGAAGATTTCCATTTTACTCCACTAAATTCCCCCTTGCAATTATTTTCAAAGATATTCTATATTGGTTTATATGTGTTTAAATTGCGGCTGCGGCATGCCCGAAGATGCCATGAATGATAAAAGGAATATTACCTTAACGCCCGAACAGATCAAGCAGGCGGCGGAGGCTAACGGCATGACCTACAATCAAACCATTGATACCATTATTGAAACTTTAAGAACCATGAAGGTGGAAGAGTAGTTTCTTTTTCCTATCCTAACCTTTCTGTTCATCCAGCCATTTTTCCGCGTCCAATCCGGCAATGCAACCAAATCCCGCCGCGGTTACGGCTTGTTTGTAGCGATAATCATGAACGTCCCCAGCGACAAACACACCGTCGACGTTAGTTGAAGACCAATATTTCAAAAGTTTGCCTTCGTACTGTTCGTGACGAATTACATAACCCTTATCGTCTAAATCTATTCGGCCGATAAATTTTTCGCTGTTGGGTTTATGCCCGATGGCGACAAAAACGCCATCAATCGGCATTTCCGATTCTTTAGTGTTATTGTTCGAGGCAAAAGGCCGAGAACTATCGTTTTGACTTCTCGCTTCGCTCGAAGAATAATTCCGCAGTCTCACTCCTGTCACTTTGTCTTTCCCCAAAACTTCTGTCACCATCGTATTCCACAATACCTTAATCTTGGCATTGGCAAAGACTCGATCCTGCATGATTTGACTCGCGCGAAACTCATGGCGGCGGTGGATAATCGCCACCGAGTTTACGACTCTTGCTAAAACCAGGGTTTCTTCCATGGCGCTATCCCCTCCTCCTACGACAATGACATTTTTACCTTTAAAGAAAAACGCATCGCAGGGAGCACAAGAGGAGATACCTTTGCCGATTAATTCTTTTTCGCCAGGAACGTCAAGCCACTTTGTTGCCGCGCCGGTAGCAATAATTACGGTTCTTCCCTCAATTTGAGTATTTAAGCCGGTATAGACCTTAAATGGCCTCTTGTTTACGTCTATTTCCACCGCATCCTTATCAATAAATTCCACTCCCAGATTTTCCGCCTGCTGACGCATTTTTTGCATCAAATCCGGCCCCAAAATTCCATCAGGAAACCCGGGATAGTTTTCTACCTCGGTCGTCAGCATGAGCTGTCCGCCCCAAGCGTAACCGGCAATAACTAACACTTTAAATCCCGCCCTGATATTGTAAATGGCTGCTGTTAGCCCGGCCGGGCCAGAACCAATAATAATAACGTCGTACGACATAAAATAAGCAAATATGCAAATAAGCAAATATCAAATGAATGAAAAAACGATTTTAAAGATTTAATTATTTAATCATTTGTCATTCATTTGCTTATTAGTGTCATTTGCTTATTTGGTTATAAATTACTGTAGAATCTTATTTATCTCTGCCGCTAGCGCTTCCTTGGGTCTAAATCCTACCAAGGTTGATACCACCTGACCGCCTTTGAAAATAATTAAGGTCGGAATACTCATGACGCCGTATTTTTGGGCCGTTTCGGTGCTGGTATCCACATCCAACTCGCCTACTTTTAATTTTCCTTTATATTCTTTAGCCAATTCTTCCACGATCGGAGCAATCATTTTGCACGGACCGCACCAATCGGCATAAAAATCTACCAAGACGGGAAGATCCGATTTTAAAACTTCGGCTTCAAAATTAGCATCAGTAAAAATAATTCCTGACATAAATCTCCTTTCTTATAAGTAGCTTAGGTAACGTAAGTACCTATTTTACATTAAAGACTTCCCTGTTGGCGATACCCTTTTTCTTACCAGCCACAAACCAACAGCAATAAGCAACAAGCTGATAATCTGCGCGACTTTTATCCCGCCAACTTCTGCTGTATCAAATCTTAAAAACTCAAAAAAGAATCTTCCCAGTCCGTACCAAAAAGCATAAAAACCGGTTAAAAGGCCAGTGTTTGGTTCCCGAGTCGCCAGATGTTTTTCTATAAAAATCAGCAATGTAAATCCTACCAATACCCATAGGCTTTCGTAACCAAAAGTGGGATGAAAATAGCTGTAATTTTTCCAATACTCGGGTCTAAAATTGGGGGGAATAAACCATTTCCAGGGTAAATTGGTCGGCCCTCCAAACGCTTCGTGATTAAAAAAATTTCCCCATCTTCCTATCGCCTGCCCGATCGCCAAAGACGGCATGAGAAAATCGAGTAAATTTGAAATTTGTCCGCCAGCTGGCGGATTGAAATTTGAAATTTTCTTATAGACTATTAACCCCACTATTCCTCCCCCCACGGCCCCATACACCCCGAGTCCCCCATTCCAAACCGCCGGAATCTGACTCAAATGTTGACTGTAGTATTCCCATTTATCTAAAACATGATAAAGCCTCGCCCCAATAATGCCTAGAGGAACTGTAAGAAGAAATAAATTTTCTAAATCCGAAGCTTCCAGTTGGTATTTTTTCCGGCGCCAGAAACCCACTAAATAACCAGCCAACATTGCCAAAGCAATAACTATTCCGTAGGGTTTTAGCGAAAACATTTAAGGTATTTAATTTTTTATTCTTTAATTCTTTAATTCGTTAATTCGTTCTCTTTTACGATATTCTTCTATCCCCATTCCCAACAACTCAATTGCCCTTTTTAATTTCTTTTCTTCCAAAACATAAGCGATGCGGATTTCATCTTTGCCCAGTTTTGCTGAGGAATAAAAACCAGATGCCGGCGCAATCATCACGGTCTCATGACGATTTGAAAAGTCGTTGAGTAAAAATTTGGCAAAATCGTCGCTGTCAGAAACGGGAATTTTGGGCATGATGTAAAATGCACCCTCGGGAATTTGAAACGAAACTCCGGGTATTTTTTTAAGCTCGCTAACTACCACGTCTCGTCTTTTTTGATAAATTTTTTTAATTTTTTCGGTATAAGCTTTATGATCTCTTAGTATTTCGCAAACGGCTAATTGCTCCATCGTGGCAACCGAAAGTCGGCCTTGACCAAAGCGCAAAATGGCGCTCATTACGTCTTTATTTTTACTAACGACTGACCCAACTCTTGCCCCGCAGCTGTTAAATCTTTTGGAAACGCTATCGCAAATTATTAGGCGGTCTCTAATTTTTTTAAAAGAAAAAAAAGGCGTCACTTTTTGATTGTCAAAAACAATTTCCTGATAGGTTTCGTCAGAAATAATAAAGAGATTATGTTTAAGGGCGATTTCCACCAAGGTTTGGGTTTCGCTCTTGGTATATAAAGTCCCGGTAGGATTATTGGGGTTGCATAAAAGGATGGCTTTGGTTTTTTTGGTAATGGCTTTTTCGATTAATTCTCGCTTTGGCAAATGATAACCGGTCTCTACCTCGGTTTTAATCGGTTTAATTTTAATATTCCCCATTCCGGCAATAATGGCGTAGCTGGTGTAAAAGGGTTCTAAGAGTAAAAGCTCGTCGCCTGGGTCGCAAATACTAAAAAAGACAAACAGGAGCCCTTCAGAACCGCCGGAAGTCACAATGATATCATCTAAATCCAAATCAATGCCTTTGTTATGGTAGAATTTTTGCCAAGCGTAAACAGCTTCTTTCATTCCCTGCGACGGCGCGTATTCCAAAGTCTGGCGGTCAAAATTTCTAATATACCTCGTAATGGAAGGAGGCGTTGGTAAATCGGGCTGGCCAATGTTTAAATGGTAAATTTTAATACCTCGTTTTTTAGCTCGATCCGCCAAAGGCGTCAATTTTCTAATCGCCGACGCCGGCGTATTTTGCGCTCTTTGGGAAATTGTTAGCCTACCCATACTAATTGTTATTTTAAGGCAAAAGTTGTTAGAAGGATAAAAAAGATTACCATTACAGCTACATAAATCTTTTGCCGATCTGATGTTAGCGAAACATTAAGCCGATAAAACCAGCCTTTATCTAATTCCCCGATTTCCCTAACTTCCTTAACTTGCTTAGTCAGCAGACTAAGAAGGGCCGTTAAAACCAAAGCCTGGCCAAAGACGCTTCCTGAGGAAGTAGTAATAAAAAGCGCAAAAACATAAAATATCACCTGGAAAAAAATCGTGTGAAAAGTCAAATTTTTAATCTCGCCGGTACGCTCAAAAACCGTCTTTATCCCCTTAATTACCCCAAATTCCCTCATTATTTTCCTCACATCCTGTGCTACCGGCAATTCCGGCTGGACCAAAAAAACCTGGAATAAATAATCGGTTTCTAAAATCACCGCTCCCAAAAGTCCGCCGAGCCACAAAGGAATTAACGAAAGATCGATTTTAAAACGAAGCAGGGACAGAAAAAAAAGAAAAACAACGGTAATAGTAATTTGGTCAACAACTTTTTTCTGCATTATTTAATTAAAGCAGAATCGAAATATACAAACAAGTACCCGTCTCAAGATGAGTTACGTACTTGTACGTAATAGCATTCATAAATACTACCATATTGACATGTTTAGTTTAATTTAGTAAAAAAAGTCATGATTAATTTTATAAATCCGTGTAAAATCGTAACCATAATCGTTAATAACATTTATCGTTTATTCCTTATTGTCTTTTCTTTCGTATTTACTCGATTGGACGATGATCTTTATGTTAGAGAAATAAAAGACAACAATAATTTGGCTAAAATTCAAAAGGAAATAACGGGTGCGCGAAAACTTCTGTAAATTTATAAATTAGAGGCGGATTTAATCAAAAAAGATTTTGATATTATCGCCTATAAACCCGCCACTTTGCTGCAATACCTTCGCTCCTCTTAAAAGACTTACTTCCGCTCCGGGATCGGAACGGCTTCGCGATGGGATATTTTTTAAAAACTTACGATTACATCCCGGGAGTGGGTTACGTTTACACCTGCGGATTTTTTCTTAAACCCTGGTAAATTCTCCTCCAGGATCGCCTGTCGGCAGATATCTGTTGGTTTCGTTAAATTTTTTGTTTGTTTACGCTATAGCGTAAACTTGTCAAAAATTATTTAGTGGATGAGGTTCCGAGACTGCCCGCCCGCCGCCGCCTTGCGGTGATCATGATGCCGCTGAAGAAATTTTAAAGAATAATGATGGTATGGTCGTAGTTGAAGATAAAAATGTTACCTACGTTGATAATTCCTCCACCTGATGAGTGGTTTTTCTCGAAACCCAAAACTCCGAAATTGCCAAAACCCAAAAACAAATCTTCAATATTTTATGGAGGATGGCGAAATAGCGCTACAGCTGAAACGGATAAATCACTTTGGGAAAACGGCAATATTTTTGGGAAACGACATAAAATTGGTCAATTTTTAGCCTTTGTGATAATCTTTCCAGTCTTTTAACATCGCCTGTCACGGCTTGGATTTTTACTTCCAGGGCCAGGTTTTTTTTATCTTTTTCCACGATAAAGTCAATTTCTGCCCTGGCTTTGGTTTGATAAAAATAAATTTTATCGAAATGGCTTTGCAGCAGATTAAA
>JACPZF010000027.1 GCA_016195615.1 Candidatus Gottesmanbacteria bacterium
TGCGCCATTGTCTCATTCTGTTTTAAAAGTTCAACTACCACCTGAGTTTTAAACTCCGGTGAATGTACCCGTTTGATATTTTTGTCCATAGAATTCTATCTTAGCAGGTGGTCTAGTTTCTGGGGTACAGTATAAACACCGAGATAGGACAATAATATCCACATCGCTATTCCCGCTATGACGATGGACATGACAAAAACGACCTTCATACCGTGATCCACGCCAAAAATAATAAGAGGTACCATAAAAAGTGGATTCAAAGTTGAGGACAAAGGATCTCCCAAGATGGAAATGCCGCTTTGCACATAAGGGTGCCATAAAGGAAATCTATGAAAATCCCGGATTTGTTCGACGATATAATAATAAATCGGCAAATGCTGATCATAATCGCCAATATCAAGCCTGAAAGCAAGGTCTTTTTTAGACCATAAGATCGGAAGAATAAAAATTAATGCCACTAAAACAATAAGGAAGAGCTCTTTGATTACCTGATGTGGTTTCTTTTTCATTGCCTTACTGTTAAATTAATATTATATCGAGTCAATGTAGATTATATACTATGAAACCGAAATTCATCTTGGCCTTGTTAATTTTTCTCGAAATAGTTTTGATCCTCATTCTTGGTCTTTTTTTACTTCATGTTCTGACAGCCAAACCAACCAGACCAACCTTTATTTCTAAAGAAAACGTCGTGTTTACGGTAAGTTCCCAGCTTAAGTATTTTTATGAACTAAATCCTGATTCTAAAGAAGTTTTTGTTCCCGACTGGCTTGGCTATAAGCCCAATTACCGCGTAAATAGCGATACTCTAAATGAGCGCTTTGACTACGAAACACTTAAACCAAAAGGCGTATTTCGTATCGTCAGCCTTGGCGATTCCTGGACTTTCGGCCAGCTGGTCGATACCAAAGATAATTATTCTGAAATCCTAGAAGATAAATTAAATAAATTATCCTGTCAGAAGTATCAGAAATTCGAAGTAATCAATCTTGGCGTTTTTAAATACGACATCCGCTACGAAGTGGAAAGATTTAAGGTTCGGGGGCAAAAATATCAGCCCGATTTAGTAATTTGGCATCTCAATAATATCAATTTTCAAACGGTCAACGAATTTGTCTTTAAAAGGCACGAACAATTACAAAAAGAACTAACAAATGTAGCCGATTACCAAATCTGGATTAAGGCTCTTAAGGACCAAAATGAAACTCTCGGCCAAAAAAATATTTTGGCCTACCAAAGCCATTCCTTGGCTTTAATCGATGATTATTTTAAGAAAAATCTGGTCATTTTCACGACCCCCATTCCTATTGGTATTGAAGAAAAGTACCAAAAACTCATTGCTGATTTCGTCGCCAAGCGTCCATATACCAAATTTTACGAAGACACGACAGATCTTGGTCGGGGCATGCTCTTTTCCGACAACCATCCCAATCAAAAAGGGCACAACCAAATAGCCCAAGATCTTTTTCGCTATTTAACAGAAAGTAAACTCATTCCCTGCTCTTCTCTTTACTAATAAAATCTTTTAAATTATACTAACGATATGGCAAAAAAGGGCGAGGCGGTTTTAAAACTTTCTCTGTTTTGTACGGTCTGCAAAAGCCGAAACTATAACACGACCAGAAACAAGCTTAATACCACGGAGAAACTGGTGCTGAAAAAATACTGCAAAAGGTGCAAAAAGCATACCGAACATCGAGAAACCGATAAATTAAAATAGCTCGAGATCCCAAAAAATCGCTCCTTGAGCCGAAGGCGAAAGGCAAGATTTGTGGGACAAGGAGACGGACAAGTTAAAATAGTGTGAAGTCCTGAGGTAACGAAGGACCGAACACAAAGAGACGGATAAATTAAAATAGTATCTCCCCGTTGGGTTTTCATCTTTTACCCCTCGTCTTTCTAAAAATCACCGTTTTCAATTTGACAACAACAACTTTTTATGCGAATCTAAATCTAGGGCTAAATTTTATGTCTTTAAGTAAACTTACCCGCAGTATCTTGGGTCCCAACAGTTTTCCTCTCTTCTTTTCTTTAATAGTCGGAATTATTACCATGCCCATCCTTATTAGCGGTATCTCTGTTTCCGTCCCCTTCATCGGCCACGCAAAAAATGTAGATGATGTAGATATCTCTGAAACAGCAGAAGACGGTAAAAATTCCGTTAATCAATTTAACGGCGATGAATTTTCTAAAGAACAAAATGAAACTGTTGTTAATACTAAATCAGTAACATCAAATAATAGCGGCGATCCCGGAGCCGGAACCAACGCCCCGGCAGCAGAGGTGCCAACTCCAACACCTATTAAGGTTATAACCAAACCCGTTACTGATGTTAAAGATGGCGCGGAATATTTTGTTGACGGCACGGAAGCAGGACGAGACGGTGTTGTAGCCTGGTCAAACTGTATCAAAAGCCGTCCTAATCAATCAGAACTTGATCGCGCCAGCTGTTCTGCGGAAGCAGAAAACGCTTATAACAAAAAAGCTAAGGAATTGATGGCTAAGAATCCACAGGACTTTTTAGAGCGGAAAAAAGTTGACGAAGCGACCCAAAAATTAAAACAATATAATTCAGCTTTAACCAATGAGGAAATAGCTATTGGGGCCAAATTGTTTAGAGATAATGCCCTCGGAAATAAACCATCAGAAAAAGAGACATTTCTAAACATCTCGGATATTGCAAAATCGATTAATCAAGAGAGCAATAAATTTTTAAATGCTCTTTCATCTTTGAGTCTTAATGAATGGGCAGAATTAAATTACTATGCAGGAGACCCAAATAAAATGAAAAAACTACTAAAAGACGATACTTTTAAGAGCACTCTGTATTATTTTGATCATGAAAGCGGTACAATTGGCTTATCATATCCAAACCCTACTAAGCCAAACTATTATCTTTATACTACGCAACTAAATATCAACCCAAAATCTCTTCCCTCGCTTGCCTTTATTAACAAAACTGATCTAGAAGAGATTAATAAACAAGCTCATGCACTTTTAAATATAACAGATTTTGCCTATTCAATAAAAAATAATGGTTCAACTAATCTTCAAGCTCCACTAAAAATTGATAACACTCAGAAACTAGTAGTTTTTGAGTTTAAATACGATTCAGATACCAAAAAAGTGAACGTAACAGTGGATGGTTTAAAACTCGAAGGCAATTTCACCCTGCCCGAATCCACATCAGCACAGCCACAAACATATAAAGCGCCACCAAATAATCCGGATGAACGTACTCAAAACTCAGGACCCACGCCAACCAAAACAGTAACTCCGGCGATTGGTCCTACCAACACACCAACAGGAGAAACTGGAGAATCATTGAAAAAAAGATATGATGAATGTGTAAAAGAGGGCAGAGGAAGCCCGGGTGTCTGTGAAAAGGAATTAGGAGATGCCTTGGAAAAAATTGGTATTCCAAGGTCTAATTCAACAACCGCAACTACTTCCATTCCAACAGTTACCCCAAATTCATTGCCAACTTCCGCACCTACACAGAACACCATCACACTAGAAATACCAAGAATAATAACGATTGTTGATGCATATGGAAATATTATAAATGTAGATAATATTGATGGTTTATCTAATTCAGACATTAAAATTATTAAAGATTATTTTAAGTTGGGGGCTTTTGAACTTGATAAGAATCCTCAATTGGGTGACGCTGTTATATGGACTCAAAAGGTTTTTGATGTAGATCCCATAAATAATCCGGAAAACGAAAAAGCTTATAACGCATATGCGGATAATTTTACCAGTGGTACCAATAGGTTTATGGATACCAGTAATAGAATTTATGACAAACTTGAAGCCAGGTTTAAGAATTCTTTAATTACTCCTACAACAATCATTACAAGCACCCCCACAAGACTTGGCACTGCTTTTGCAACAACAACTCCAACATCTATTGCTACTATTGTTCAATCAGCAACTGCTGCAATAACTAGAATTTTTTCTCCTACCCCAATTTCACCTTCAACTACAGCAACCACTACCAATACTCCAACTCCTACCCGAACTCCTACCCCACTTGCAACTGCAATAGCCACTTTTATCACTAATACTACTAGAGCTATCGCCACCGCTATTGGTTTTACTCCCTCACCAACTCCTACTTCCACTCCTACCCAAACGAGCACGCCAACCATTACCGCAACTCGGATTGCGACAGGCTTTAATCCTGAACCAACCGCTCGAGCTCTGCCAACATCGGTAATTGTTAATAACGCTCAAACAGGTGACCCGGAAGCATCTGATCAACCGGATATCAATCCCTTCGGAACAACTGTCGGCAAAAATTTATCAGGAAGAATAATCGATGTAAACAGCACCACGCTAAATTTTAGCAACCAACACACCACCGGCAAATCAATTTTTAAAATCGATAGCACCGAAGGAGATAACGACGCTCCGCAATTAGCCTGTCTTTTACATGCTTCTAACGGCAGTTGCATTTTAAACCCCGAAATTACCAATCTTTATTCGGTGGATAATTGGCATTGGGACGATCCGACTAAAAAAACAGCGATTAAAAATACTGGTAAAATTCAACCAAATAGCAACCCAAAACTTGGTACCGTTAATTGGGGAGTTCAGGCAATTGGACTAGCAACTACCGACGTCGATACCATCCGTGTTCCAGGAGTTAAGGATGGGAATTTAAACAATAATATAAAAGTTGAAGTTCTTTTTGCTAGCGACAATACCTTAACGCTTCGATATTTCAATAAGAGTGTTTCCGTCACCGATTCGGTAGCAAAAGCCAAAGGTCAAGAAAACATTGATCATGCCTTCACTGTTCATTTAACAAACATCGCTGTAACGAAGGATCTTGTCGATCGGTATAATTCCAATTCAAATGATGTCAACCGGAAGTATTTAGTTGAACTTAAGGTTGATGACATTCTCGGCAAGCCAATACCAGGCCAAGAAGCCGTCGTGGCGGTACGAGCCGCGGGATCGATTATGGATCCTCGGGTAAAAAATGACTGGTGGGTAGCAGCGCCCGAACCAGTATTTAACGGTTTGACACAAATTAATACATCTTCTTCGATAACACCAGCAGCTGGAACGAATGTCTTAAGCAATTACTATCTAGGCGCTGCATTACAGATAGGAGATAAAAATACTGCTACAAAGGATATCGATATTTTAAATACAGCTAATAATAATAAGGTTGTGGAAGCAAATCTGCCATACGTTGAGGTTCCAAAAAAAGAGGCGAATGATTTTGCCCCTGATTTAGGCACGATTTTTCCCGGTTCTCCCCCTTATAATATAAAAAATTATAACATTTGTCCCAAATCTGACTCTAGTTGCTCACCAGATGAAATCAAAATGATTGGGATAAAACCTGCTACAGGCACTGAAATCAAGGCTCCTATTTTAAAAGATAATATACAAAATCAAATCGGCGGAGGTTTCGGAACGATGATCGCTTGGATAAGTGAAGACAATAAAACCATTGCCATTAATTACACTCCTGACGCCTTATTAGTACCAAAGACTGGATATACAATTGTCTTAACGGGTGGTAATCTTAATAAAGAATTAATACAAAAATATAAAGAAGGACTTAACGCTAATAAATTCGTTACCCTTTTGCCAGGACAGAAAATAGGTGAAACCAACGGCGAACTAAAGGTTTATATCATTAATGATAAGAAGGTTGCCAATCCCTACGCTTTTTTTAAATAGTAATAAAAAAAGTTCCCAACCTTTGGGGTTAAACACGTTCAAACCTCCACAATAAAAAACACTTTGCAATGCAATCCTGCGACTTGGGGGACCCCCTTGGGGGACGGTCCTAGAACAGACCGTCAATACAATCCAGAAAATGCAATTGACAGAAAGATTTTTGTGTAGCACACTATTTATATGCCAAGGAGCCCTAGGCTTGTTTTCAACGGTGCGTTCTATCATGTCTATAACCGTGGCCTAAACAAACAGCCTATTTTTCTTCACGACGATGATTACCAATTTTTTCTGGATAAACTGTATAAACTTAAAAACAAGTTTGACTTTTCGATATATGCTCTAGTTATTTTACCCAATCACTTTCATTTATCAGTACAAACAAGAAAGATTTCCATATCTCAAATTATGGCTTGTTTGGGTACAAGCTACTCGATGTATTTCAACAGAACCTATCATCATTTAGGTCCAATTTTTCAAAATAGATTTAAAAGCATTATCATTGAAAACGATGCTTATTTTCTCCAATTATCTCAATATATTTATCTAAATCCTGTCCGCGCTGGCCTGACCATAAATCCGCTGGACTACCCCTACAGCAGTCTGGGTGAAGCCTTAGGCAAACAACCGCTTCGATTTCTTGACGAGGATATTAAAAGGCTTGTCGGCGAAACAGCAGATTCGCAAAGATCTTTTGAAAAATTCATATTTGAGGGAATAGATAATAACTTTTCGGAATTAGAAAAACTTTTTTCCGAGGAAGAAGCCATTTTGGGTACACCCGCTTTTTTAACTCGCAGTTTGAAGAGACAAATGAAAAGATTAAAGAAACGTTCTTCTTTGGATTATCATAACAAGTAGTTTAAGGACCGTCCCCAAATCCTAGTATCTGGCTGGCCTATCAGTATGTTCTATCCAACCCTAGGCGTTGGGGAAATTCTGCTATAATAACGCCATGGGGCGAAACGTTGAAATCGGTCCTGGGATTGATCCTTTTTTTCTTCGTAATCCTAGTCGCGATAAATGGATATTGATTGAGAATTGGGATCTTCCTCTTGGGCAATTGCACGCAAATTATGATAATCATTCATCGGTTGAGGCCATCCTCTCGGGTGGATTTGAAAAAGCACTACCTACTCTTGAAGATAGCAGTATTGTTCGTATCGTGATGATTGATGTTCTGGGTTTTAACCAAAGTGTAGCTTGGGTTGGAACTATTCAGATTGGATACAGTCCTTATTTAATGAATTTGTTAGCTTCGGAATCAGCGCGTGTCTTAAAAAGACGAGGTCATTTGATTATCGCAGAGATTCAGACTCCGCCACCAAAAGATTTAATCATTCCTTATTTCCAAAAGGCTGGACTAAGACTCACCGAAGATACCAATAATGTTGGGAGTTATACAAATACCGTACCTTTTCCAAATCAATACCTTCTTGAGTTTAAAAAATAAATCATAATTAATATTCATAAATAAATTTATTGTATGGCTGAATCTGAACCCGATCCGTCAAAAAAGCGTTTCGCAAGAGACCCCTACAGAAACCTCATGGCAGGTGCCCATAAGGAAAAGCTTTTAGATGCTATGAACAGGCGCGATGAGCGTGGAATAACCGAATCTTTGGGCGATATTGCTGCTTGGTCTGATATGCCATCTCGCCGGTGGCGTTCGTGTTTACCGCTTGCCGCGGCCGGCGGTCTTGGCGCTATCTCAGGAGCGGTTATTTATTGGCTTTCTAGGGTTTAAAATCAGATAGTAAATATCTCTATCTGCCTTCTGTATGCTCGAACGAGGGCAGTCGTATCAATACTTGCTGGTGCTGTATCAGAATGGGGCGCTTTAAGATGGCTAAACGGAGGACCCCATCTGCCTGTTCCTCTTGAGAACCATTCAATCAAATTGGCCATCCATTGGGTGTCTTTATTCTTATCAACAACTTCTACTGCTTCTTTGAAAAGCTTAAAAGGTATTTCGAGTATTTTTTCACTTATTTTAAGCCCTTTTATACCAAGTTTTACACCTTTAATACCATATTTAATGGTCTTTTCTCCATATTTAAGAGCGTTTTCTCCTAGTGCTCGGGCAATTCCAGGACCTTTTAATATAGCAAACTGTGCGCCTTTTGCGGTAGCTTTCAGACCGAACACAATTGCCTCACCTACTATTGCTTCTGCCACCTCCACAATTTGAGGTAGATTTTCAATAAACTTTTTAATTAGCCCTGCTTCACTCGCCAATTCCAGGCCCATGATCATGGCCAGACTTTGCCAATCAAACTCTTTCTCTGGTCGAATAGAACGGTAGGTCGGAACAACAACTCTACCGTCTTCTATTATATCGTGATCAAGACTATAGAGCGTCGAAGCTTTGCTCATCCGATCAAAAAGCCAGAGTAACCCGATCGGAGGAATAGGTAGGACAACATCCTTAGTATCTGTTTCGTCAATAGGCTGGGCTAGATGCATGATAAGCTGCTCGGGTTTATTAATTTTTATCCTTAATAACCCGCCTTCTTTAATTAATTTTTGTAAGCCGACCAAAACATCTTTATTTATCGGTCCATTTCGATCCCAATCTACTGGTAAAAAGCCTAAAAGTCCACTGCGTGGAGACTCGAGAGGTATATTTTCAGGAAGATGAACTTTAACGGTCATGGAAGAATCAATGGCGTCTCTTTCAAAAGCAACAACCTCAAAAACGGCGTCTTTTGAGAGATTCCGAAGAACAGACCCCAAAGCAATTCCATGGGATTCATGCATGTTTTCCAGATTTTCTCCATAACCAATAATCGCAGTATCTCCACTCCAAGGCTCGAAATCTTTAAGAAAAAGAGGGCCCGACATGGCTCTTGAGAGCATATATTTTCTTATATATTCGTCAAGCTTGCTAACACGGTCAGATCCAGTCTTTTCTGCTAGCAATGTCAGAAATTGTCCTTTAGTTAAATTTGCCGTGGCCAGCATTCGTGAAAAAAGCGTTTCTTGAAATGAACTAACCATTGAAACGAAGGTCTCGCCGAATTTGTTATCAGCCGAAACCGCCGGCATAAGAGACCGATAAGCCGTAACCGTGGCAAAAATCTGGCGTGATAGATCTTGATCAAAGATTGGTAAATTTAATGGCGCCAAAAGAGCCTGAGTTTCGCTATTTCGTAGACCAGAGGTGAGGATTGTGGCGGCAACCAAAGGACGTTTGTTTTGAAACATATTTAACCAGTAGCCAAAAGCATCATTAATGTTGCGGTTGGCTTGCTCACGCAATAATGATGGGTGTAAAGCGTTCGTTTTAGATGCGGATTCAATATTGGTATTCGCTTGCTTAATAAGATCTTGATAAAAAAGCGCAATTCCGTCAAAAATGTTTCTTTTGCCAGAAACAAACGGCTCGGGGTAAATACCAAAGGTGGCATTAAAAAAACCAAGTGATTCAGGGTTTTTTTCATCAATAAGCAGGGGGACTAATTGAACGGTTTTTCGATCTCCGCCTAGGTGTTTTGCATTAAGGAATTGAGCAACTTGTTCGCGGTTCATGGATTCGAGTTTTGCTCTTAGTCCCTCAAGTTCTCCTTCAGTGTCAGAAGGTTTGAGTAAGGCAGTAACGGTGTCTGATAATGCTGCCACACCGAGGTAATTTGAGATGCTACACTAATGGGCTCTTGGGGGGGGGCAACAACATACGAAACACCATTAATTTCGTTTGGCGTAATGTTTACAACTTTTTGTGCTTCGACTGTCATAAAAATTAAAATTTAGTTAGTAAAACTTTTAAAAAACGTTCTTTTTTACGCTAACTTAGCTTTACAAACGAAATATACTACATCTTATAGTAAATGTCCAATTTGTGTGATTCTTTCACGTAACCTTAATTTTTGCTAGAATTAGGTTGAAATAGGGCTGTGGTGAAATGGTATCACGGCAGTCTCCAAAACTGCTTTTTCAGGTTCGAATCCTGACAGCCCTGCCACGTTCAGTGTGAAATCTCATAAGACCATAATGTCTACACACAGATAGAAAACCACAAATAACTTTATAGTCCGATGAGTTGACACATGAACGTGGCCGACCTTATGTGAGCCATTATGTATTACTTTTACGTTCTTCGTAGTTTAAAAAATAATAAATTATATCTAGGATTTACTTCTAATCTGAGAAAACGATTTAATTCCCACAACAATGGCGAAAATAATGCTACTAAACCTTATGCTCCTTATGAACTTATTTTTTATTCTGGTTTCAAAAACCAAAAAGACGCCCTAAATTGTGAAAAATATTTTAAAACCACTTCTGGTTGGAAAAGATTACACAAAATGCTGGAAAATATACTGAGAAATTGACTGTAAAAAGTCCGAACGTTTTCTCCATTCGCTTCGTTATAACACCGAGCGAAGTCGAGGTGCTCAGGATCTTCGACATCCAGGGTACGTTCAGTTTACATGAACGTACCAGGGTTGCCCAAGTAATTTGGAGCATATAGATAATTCTTTTTCTTATTGTTTCGCAAATATTTCTATGTTAAAATAATAATTATGTTAAATTGGTCAACAGACGAAAAATCTTTTAAGAAAAAATATCCTAAAGAGTATAAACTCTGGCGCTTGACGCAACTTATTAACTACGGTTTAGACGGTGAAAAACTGGATGAAAAAGAGGTCAAAAAGGCTTGGCCAAAAATTAAAAACCAACTTGATCCCTACAAAGCTCGGTATTTCGAATTATTACTATGGGGAAAACAATACTCACTCCCAACCAATATAAATTTCTGGAACTGGCCAGTGCCGACCCAAAAGTCGTAGCCAACTTTTATCTCACTGGAGGCACGGCGCTTTCCGAATTTTATCTTCATCACCGCCTTTCGGAAGATTTAGATTTGTTCTGCCCAACGCAAGAAGTTGACCAAAGATTTGTCGGGCGATTTATCAAAAAAATCTCCTCAAAATTGAAAATTAAATACTTTCGCCCAACCGTATTTCTGGGTCTTGTCAGCTATAAATTAGTTTTCGCGGACAAAAAAGAACTCAAGGTGGACTTTAATTATTATCCCTTTCCCCAGATAGACAAAGGGGTCAAGTTTAAGAATCTAAAAGTCGATAGTCTTTACGATATTGCCACCAATAAGCTTCATACCCTTTTTATGAGACCACGACCTCGTGATTATATTGATCTATATTTTATTCTCCGCCAAGAAAATTACTCCCTGGAAAGACTTATTGTCGACGCCAAAACAAAATTTGACTGGCACATCGACAATATTACCCTGGCTAGCCAATTTACCCGAGCTAAAGATTTGTCACTCACCGAGCTCCCCAAAATACTCGTCCCGTTCAATCAAAAAGACATGGAAAAATTTTTTCTCGGTCTTGCCAGATCATTAAAGAACAAAATTTTTATTTAAAATAGGTTCAACCTTCCAGTTTAAACACATTTAAATTTTACGTTGTAGCTTCATTCCGATGATACATCGGAAAATAAACTGGTTTAAGAAAAGACAAAAATTGATATAATACGTGCCATGGACTCCCTGGGACACGCGATATTCGCCGATTCTACTACTCCTTTTTTGTTTGGGGCCGTTTGCGCTGATTTATTGAGAAATAGACCCGTAGATGGGTTAGGCTCGGAAATACAAGCCGGACGAACAAGTCATCTACAATTAGACGCTTTTTTTGATAGCTTAAAATCACTTGCTCCGTGTCGAAATTTGCTTTTTAATATAGGAAGTTTAAAACATTATAGTGGTCCCGTGTTAGATGTTTGCGCTGATTACGTTATTGGCAAAAACTGGAATCTTTTATTTAATGGTAGAATCGAAGATTTTGTATTACGAATTCATAACGCATTGATAACAAATATAAGGCTACTTCCAGAGAAGGCCCGAGCTTCTGTCACGGCGCTTGTTAACGAGAATCAACTGCTAGCGTATAGGGACCAAGCTGGTCTGGGAATGGCACTTGATAGATTAGCAATCGCCGTAGGCAAACGAAATTGGAATAACATCGTGGAAGGTAAACCGAAAATTATGAGTTTGATACCGATAATCGAACCATTTATATTAGCTGCATTACCTGATATTAGAGCCCATATGCAGCGCCTTGTCGCTCCAGAATATACACAGGTTGCTAGACTTGTTTGGAGGGAAGGAATAACTATTTCTAGAGAGCATGCTAGCGTAGCTTCTGTACGTCATGAAAAAGAACCCGTATAATTTTTCGTTTAGGAAACAGAGGGATTAGCAACTTATAGCAAGTATTTTGTCATCCCGAACTTGTTTTTTGGGATCCTGAAATGAATTCAGGATGACAGTTGCTTGTGCTTGTGGCTTTCTTCCTTTTGATAGATCTTACCGCAGGATTGGCATTTTAATCTTTCGGCAAAAGTGTGGCCGTGCATGTTGCAACCGGCGGCACCGCATTTGATAATCCCGCTTTGATATTGTTCTTCGGTAATCTCTGCCGTGCAAGTTCCGGTGCAAATATAAACTTTTTGATCCATAACAAACTGATTGTATCGAGTCAGACTCGATTGTATCAAAAAACCAGAAAGGGAGTCAAGATACCGCTCAAATCGTCATTCTGGTAAGTCGAGCGAAGCCAAGTCAGACTTGGCGAAGCGAGACGCATCCAGAATCAGATTCTGGGCAAGCCAGAATGACACAGGTAAGATAAAATTGCGAAAGCTCGTAATAGTTTTTCCAAAATTGCCCCCAAGAAAGTACTGTTGGCTTTTCTCGAGGGCAAAGACAGATCAAGGCTCACAAAAGTCAAGAACTGTAAAAAGATTTTACTAATTACCTTTTTGTCTCTATAATCGGTGTCCAAGAGGTGGACATCAAGTCAGACTTGGTATCCAAGTCAGACTTGGACATTATGGATAAAGAGGAAAAAATCATCCTTGATTTTTTGGAAAACCTGGGTCTGTCGAATTTTGAAGCCAAAATTTATCTTTACCTAGTCGAGCACGGTAGTTCGACCACTCTGGAAATTTCTAAATTCATCGAAATTCCGCGCACTACGGTCTATCGTCTTTTGGAAAGATTAAAAAGACTGGGAATAGTAGAAGAAGTGGTTGATCAGTATAAAACCAAAGCTAAGGCGGTCGATATTGACCGCCTGGAAAAATTAGTGGCTAAAAAAAGTACCGAAGTTAAAAAATTGCAGGAACTTTTCCCCGATATTGCCAGAGTCTTAGCTTTAAAATCGCTCCAAAATCAAAATCAAACCAAAGTCCTTTATTATCGCGGCCAGGAAGGCATGAAACAAATGCTCTGGAATCTCCTTCGCACGAAAGATCTTTTCCGCGGCTATTCTTACTGCACCCCGGTAGAAACGGCCGGGCCGGAGTACGCCCTCGAATGGGCGCTCGAATTTAACAAAAGAGGCCTAAGTGGCCGCGATTTGTATTCCGATCAATACCTAGAAAGCGCCAAAAAAAATCCCTACCCTACCCCCATCACCTGGGACACCTGGAAATCAAGATACGTCTCGCCAAAAGTTTTAAATATTGATCATCAGATTGATATTTATAATGATGTCGTGGCCTATTACAATTGGCACGAAGGAGAAATTTTTGGCGTCGAGATTTACAACCAGAAAGTGGCTAATTTGCAAAAGCAGATTTTTGATGTGCTGTGGAAGATGGGAGAGAGGAAAAATTTTTAACCCGCCTGCCGGCGGGCAGGTTTCTAATTAAATTTCCTAATTATCGAACTAGTGATTCCTGCAAACTCCACTACTGGTGGAATAATAGATATGAATTCCCTGCCCATCGTCTCGATTACGAATGTCAAAATTATAAATGCCACCGTGTATTTCTTGTGAAGAAAGGTTCCTAAAATTGTCAGGAACAATAGTGGCAAAGTCTGGTAATATACGTTTTAATCGTTGGCTAAATTCATGCCAAGTCATGATTTGACTAGTTCTGTAATCTACGAAAGCATTGCTACTAAAGTCCAATCTTGTCTTTGTTCTCGGATATCTATTTCTTAATTTATCACTTTCCTCTGCCTGGGTAAAAAAATTCCTGATGGCTTCTCGATGTTTTCCTACTACTCTTGGCCGTAACCCTAATCTTTTTACAATTTCAAGTTCTAAGCCTGTCGAAGTGTAATGGCTATAATAAAGCGGTATTCCAACTTTTTTTAATCTTACACCATATGCAGTAGCCAATCGTAATTTGTCTTGAGAAATTATTTCTCTCTCAAATCTAGACCTTTTCCCAACAAGCTTACCATCTGGTGTCCTTTCATCGATAATATACCTGCGGCCTCTTGGTGTTGGAACTTCACCACAAAGATTATTTTTAATCAAGAAATCTAATGCTTCCCAAACGGCATGTTGCAGCCCTGAATCAAAGTAATAAACCGAGCGCTCATCCACACCAAGAACTGAAGTAATTATCCGGAACATGTCGTTAGTCATAGCATCCGCAGCCAACGCCTCGTGAGAAAACCCTCTTGTTATTTCTTCCTTAAAATTAATCCTTTCTGGCTGCGGATTAGGTGTCAAATCTAAAAGGTTAGGGTCTTGTCTACTTAACTAATAATTATAGGTTAAATAATTCGACGAGTTTCTTTAGGGATTTTTCTAAGTTTCCCCGGTTGTTAAACCGCCACTCG
>JACPZF010000028.1 GCA_016195615.1 Candidatus Gottesmanbacteria bacterium
TACGGCCTTGACAGAAAGTTCTTTGGTGATGAAGCCAAGCGAAGAATAATGTTGGGAACTCATACGCTTTCAGTGGGCTATTATGATGCGTATTATCGCAAAGCGTTAAAAGTGCGTACTTTAATAAAACAGGATTTTGAAAGAGTGTTTAAGGAAGTGAATGTTATTATTGGTCCAACTTCTCCCTGTACGGCATTAGGAGTAGGAGCAACGACTAATGATCCGATATTTGGCGAGGTGCAAGACATGCTGGTTGAACCCTCTACCATGGCAGGTTTGCCGGGAATTAGCATACCCTGCGGTTTTGTCAGTGGTCTCCCGGTGGGAATGCAAATTATTGGACCAGAACTAAGCGAAAGTTTAATATTAAGAGTTGCCCATGCTTATCAAAAAGCCACAAATTGGCATCTAAAGAGACCGAACATAAAACTTTTATGAAAACTAAAAAATGATAGACAATCAGAAAGCGACAAAAATTAGGCATCAGGAAGAACAGGATTTTTTATACGACGTCAAGAGAATAACCAGCAGCGGTTTGGAAAAAAATGCGGATGTAAAAAAAATTAAACCGCTTTATCACGCCAGCGATCTCGTTTGTAAATTACGGGAAGATGAGATAACCAAACCGCTTACAAGCGAAGAAATTTTTCAAAATGCCAAATTAAAAACCAAAGACTATTTTGTCAGCATTAATCCCATTACTAACTATGAAAAATAATGACCTTTTCCGAAAAACGATACCAGAATTGCAAAATTTAGTAAAAGAAAGGAAGGTATCTTACGAGGAAATTCTGCAGGAAAATATAAAGGTCATAAGCACGCAGGAAGAAAAAGTAAATGCCTATATAACTTTGACAACAAAAAAGGCCATAGAAGAGAGAAAAAAATTAAGCCCGGATGGTTTTAACGGCCATAATTATCTCTATGGAATCCCTCTATCGGTAAAAGATACTTTTACCACCAAAGGCATAACTACGACGGCCGGATCGAAAATGTTAGAAGATTTTATCCCACCCTATAACGCCACCTCCTATCAGCGCTTAATAGATGAAGGAGCTGTTATGTTAGGAAAAACCAATATGGATGAATTTGCTCATGGTTTTACCACGGAATACTCGGCTTTTAAAATTACTCATAACCCTTGGAATCTTAACAACGTTCCAGGTGGCTCTTCCGGCGGTTCGGCGGCTTCCATAGCGGCTGGTGAAGCAAGGCTTTCGCTAGCCAGTGAAAATTTCGGTTCAATTATTCAGCCGTCTTCAATTTGCGGTATCGTCGGCATGAAGCCAACGTATGGCGCCGCTTCGCGCTACGGAATTATTGCCATGGCCTCTTCCCTAGAGTGCCCGGGAATTATGGGAAAGTGCGTCGAAGACGTGGCCATTGGAATTGACGCGATAATCGGGCTTGATCCCTTGGACGCCACCACTTTTTCCTACAGCGCGAAAAATTTTTTCCCTGGGCTTTCCACTTCTCTCAAAGGGAAAAAAATTGCTGTTATTAGGCCGATAATGGAAAACTTGGACAAAGAAATGGTGAAAACAATCGAAAATGCGCTGAAAACTTTAGTGAAAGCCGGAGCAGAAGTAAATGATATTAATTGGTATGATCTTGGCCTCGATAGTAAAATTTATGACGTTTTGTATCGTTCGGAAGTTGCCAGCAATTTAGCCCGCTACGACGGAATTCGTTACGGCTATAGAAGCTTAGCGAAAGAGGAAAGTCTAAACGACTACTATCTTAGTACGCGAGATAAATTCGGTCCTCATGTTAAGAGGCAAATTATCACTGACCCAATACTTCTTTCCAGCGATGGCGATGACGTTTATCGCACGGTGTTAAAACTTCGCCGCCGGAACCAACAATATATTGATTTGCTGTTTAAAAAATATTCTGCTATAATCTCGGCCGCAAGTACTTTTACAGATTTAAAAATCGGCGAAGTTGCCAAACCCGAGTGGAGAGAAAAAAATCGCCGTTTGGGGAAGATCAACGGCGCGATGATGTGTCCTTCAGTATTGTATGGATATCCTGCCATTTCTTTCCCCATCGGATTTTCTAAATCAAACATGCCAATTGGCGTTAACGTGTTTGGTTTTCGCTGTCAGGAGCAGGAGTTATTAAATTTGGCCTACTCCTTCCAGGAAGAATCGGATCTGAAGTGTTTGCGGCCAGAATTACTAAGTTAACCTAAAATGAATATTCTTAACAAAGCTGATTGTGAAAAATTTCTCGATTTAGCAATAAAAAAAACCGCTAAATACTTAAAAGATAATAATTTAAGCGGTGTTACAACCGGTATTTCCGGTGGGATTGATTCTGCGGTGACAGCCCTGATTGGGCTAAAAGCTTTGGAACTTCTTAAAAAATCAGGCTACAAAGCCGCTTATAAATACCTTTTTCTTGATTGCGATAGTGATCCTTATGACTTAAAAAGAGCCGAGGCACTCGCGGCAAAATTTAAATTTGACATGGAATATGTAGATCTAAACGATTGGTATAAATCTTCTCCGCTACTTGGTAGAATTCCCTCCGGTCACTCTCGGGAAAAAATCGCCCAGGGAAATATTAAAGCGAGGCTAAGAATGATAACCCTTTACCACACGGCCCAAATTCACGGGTTTATCTATTTGGATACTGACGATATTTCTGAGGAATGGATGGGTTTTTGGACCAAACACGGAGACGAGGGCGATCTTAAAATACTTCAGCACGTGACCAAAACCGAACTGTATGATATCGGAGAATATTTAGAGATACCGAAAATAATTCTCGATTCCAAACCCGGAGATGGTCTTAAAGTGACGCCCGGAAGTCTGGCCGAGCACCAGCTTGGCCTCGATTACGTTTATATCGAATATATCATGAGCCGCTTTATCGGCAAGGGCTTTGGTTACGACGGTTCTCTTTCTCAACTTAAACAAGAAAAATACCAAAAGTTGGCAGGGGACGTGGCAAAGGAAATGGAAAGAACAAAAGAAGAAGTCATAAATATTCTAACGCAGTCTCTCAAAACAGCCTATAAAAGAAAATACGGCGACAACGTCTGCCACTTACTGCCCAATCGCCGCGAATTCGGATTTTTAGAAGTCGGAACGGAAAAATTTAATAAAAAATATTATACCTCACAGAAGAGAACAGCAAAAATTTCTCGCAGCAATTTACTAAAATCTTTGAATACGTAAACTTAATCGAAACCATAGAGACCCAAAACGTCAAGAATGTAAGAAACACGGTGGATTTAGTCAATGTTTTTAGAAAAGACGAAAATAACAAAGAGCAGATGCTAAGCCAAGACGAGGCATTATACTGCGCGCCCGCGAAAAATAATGGTTATTTTTTAGTAAAATCAATTTTTTAAACGCCATGACTTATCAACCCATTATCGGTTTAGAAGTACACGTCGAGCTTAAAACTAAATCCAAGCTTTTTTGCGGTTGCCCGGCGGAACATTTTGGTACTAAACCCAATACCCAAACCTGCCCTGTTTGTCTGGGTTTACCGGGCGCTTTACCAGTACCAAACAAAAAGGCCGTGGATTGGACGATTTTGTTGGGGCTAGCTTTAAATTGCTCGATCCATAAAGTTTCCCGCTTTGATAGAAAAAACTATTTTTACCCAGATCTTCCTAAGGGTTACCAAATTTCTCAATACGATGAGCCGTTGGCAAGTAAAGGTTTTGTTAAAATAGACACCAAAAAAATAAGAATCAGAAGAGTGCACTTGGAAGAAGATGCGGGCAAACTTCTTCATGAGGAAGTTAACGGCGTTAAAAGTACGCTTGTCGATTTTAACCGAAGCGGCGTAGCCCTGGTGGAGATTGTTACCGAACCTGACGTGAGGTCAAGCGAAGAGGCCAGGACATTTCTTAAAAAGATGAGGCAGATTGCTCGCTACCTTGGTATTTCCGATGGCGATATGGAAAAAGGGACGATGAGATTAGAGCCAAATATATCAGTAAAACTCGAAACTCGAAACACTAAACACGAAGACGATTTACCTCCATACAAAGTCGAAATCAAAAATATTAACTCCTTTAATTTTGCCAAAAAGGCCATCGATTTTGAGATAGCTAGGCAAGTTAGTCTTTTAGAAAAAGGAGAAACACCGCTTCAAGAAACCCGAGGTTGGGATGAAAAAAAAGGCGTAACAGTTTCCCAAAGGGGCAAGGGCGAAGCCCATGATTACCGCTATTTTCCTGAGCCCGATATTCCGCCGATGGAGTTTAGCAAATCGCAAATCGAAAATCTCAGATCCCAAATCCCAGAATTAGCCGAAGAAAAAATCGCGAGATTTATAAGAGAGTATAATTTAAGCCAGTATGACGCCGAGATACTTTGCGACAGCAGGGAAAGAGCGGAGTACTACGAAAGTACGATTAGAGAATTAAAGAATTTAAGAATTAAAGAATTAACGGAGAAAACAGTGGCCAATTGGATTATAAATAAAAAAGTGGATACGAGCAAAGTGGCACCCGAGGATTTGGTAAAAATGATTGCGGCAACGACCCAAACGACCAGCATGCCCGATGAGGAGCTGGAGAAAATAATAAAAGAGGTAATTAGCAAAAATCCCAAAGCCGTAGCGGATTATCAGGGAGGCAAAGAACAGGCGCTGATGTTTTTAATAGGACAGGTGATGAGAGAAACAAAAGGAAAAAGGGGATTTGATAAAATGAAGACAGTAATAGAACAACGATTAAATGCATAGTCGGAGATCATAATAAATGAGCGAAGAAACTAAGGAAGATACCACTGTATTAGAAAATGACTTATTTCGCACAGAAATTAGAGAAGGCACCGATGGTGCAGAGGTCGTGGCTATTGAAAAAAGAAGTGGTAGAAAAATAAAATGGAAAGTTCCCAACGAGGGGAAACCTGTCGAAGAAAAGACTATACCTACAGATTAAAATCGTGATGGATAAATTTGATTCTTTAATTATCAAATATGGCTGAGTTTGTACATTTACATTCCCACACGGAATTTTCGCTACTCGATGGACTGGCTAAGATTTCGAAATTAGTCGCAAGAGTTAAAGATCTTGGTATGAAAGCCTTAGCTATTACCGATCATGGCGCGATGTACGGCGTGGTACATTTTTATCTTAAATGCAAAGAAGAAGGGATTAAGCCGATTATTGGGGTTGAAACCTACGTCGCTAAACGAAGCTATTTAGATAAAGAAGCGAGGGTTGACGCCGAGCCTTACCATCTTTTGCTCCTCGCTAAAAACGAAGAAGGCTACAAAAACTTACTAAAATTAGTCTCCATTGCTCATTTAGAAGGCTATTACTATAAGCCGAGAATTGACATGGAACTACTAGCCAAATATCACGAAGGTCTTATTGCGACGTCGGCTTGTTTGCAAGGACAACTTGCGAGAACAATCCGCGAAGGCGATTTGGACAAAGCGGGAAAAATCGCGGGAACCTTTTCCGAAATCCTGGGCGAGGGAAATTTCTACCTGGAACTGCAGGATCATCCTTCAATTAGCGAGCAAGGAAAAGTCAACGAAGAGGTAGTTAAATTATCAAAAGATTTAGGACTCCCACTGATAGCGACTAACGATTCTCACTATGTGATGCCTGATGACGCTGAAGCTCAAGAAGTTCTGCTTTGCGTCCAGACGCAAAAAACCCTTCTTGATAAAAACCGATCCCTCTCGATGATCGATTCACCCGATTTTTATATTAAATCTCCCGAACAAATGCTGGCGGCTTTTCTTAAATATCCGGAAGCTTTAAAAAATACCCTGGAAATTGCCGAAAAGTGCAATGTTGAGTTAAAAACCGGCAGTTGGGTTTTGCCGAGATTTGATGTTCCAGAAGGATATGACGGCGATAGTTACTTAAAAAAATTAGCCGAAGACGGTTTAAAAACTAAAATCAGCGCCACACCGTCGAAAGAAGTAATGGAGAGACTAAATTACGAACTAAATATTATCGCTAAGAAAGGCTATTCTACCTATTTCTTAATTGTGGCTGATTTTGTTAATTGGGCCAGAAACCAAGGAATTATTGCCACCACTAGAGGCAGCGCCGCGGGGTCTCTGGTTTCTTATTTAATCGGCATTACCACCGTTAATCCTCTGGACTATGGTTTGCCTTTTGAAAGATTCTTAACTTTGGAAAGGCCTCTTCCTCCGGATATTGATATGGATTTTGCCGATTTGCGGCGCGGGGAAGTGATCGATTATGTTAGGAAAAAATACGGCGAGGATCACGTTGCCCAAATTATCACTTTTGGCACCATGGAAGCGCGCGGAGGGGTAAGAGACGCGGGCAGGGTTCTCGGAATGCCATATTCTGAGCCTGATAAAATTGCTAAACTCATTCCCATCGGAGCCCAGGGTTTTCCGATGACCATCCAAAAGGCACTCGAAATCACGCCGGAATTAAATCAACTATATAATACTGACGAGGAAACCAAGAGACTTTTGACTCTGGCGCAGAAATTGGAGGGAGTAGCCAGACACGCTTCCACTCACGCCGCGGGAGTCGTGATTTCGCCTAAACCTCTCACTGAGTACACCCCCATACAAAGGGAAAGCAAAGGCGAAAATATTATTACCCAGTATGACATGTATTCGATCGAACCACTGGGGCTTTTAAAGATGGATTTTTTAGGAATTAGAAATCTCTCCATCTTGGGTTCAGCCGTAGAGGTACTTAAACGCGAAAGGGATATCGATATTGATTTACAAAAACTGCCGCTTGACGACAAAAAGGCTTATACCATGTTATGGCAGGGAGACACGATGGGAGTTTTTCAGTTGGGAGGATCGGGAATGACGCGTTACGTTAAAGAATTAAAACCGACTAGTATTTCCGATCTTGCCGCGATGGTAGCCCTTTTTCGTCCTGGTCCCATGGATTCTATTCCCGAATTTATCGAAAGAAAACACGCACGCCGGAAAGTAAAACTTCTGGATCCGAGGATGGAAGAAATTCTCTCCCAATCATACGGCGTGATTACCTACCAAGATGACGTTTTAATGATTGCCGTCAAACTCGCTGGCTACTCCTGGGTGGAAGCCGACAAACTAAGAAAAGCCATTGGTAAAAAAATCCCTTCAGAGATGAAAAAACAAAAAGAAAAATTTATCGACGGTTGTGTGAAAAATGGAATGGATCAAGAACGAGCCAACAAACTTTGGGAATTAATAGAGCCTTTTGCGGGATATGGTTTTAATAAAGCGCACGCCGTAGCTTATGGTCTGGTTGCCTATCAAACCGCCTATGTCAAAGCCCACTTTCCCGTCGAGTTTATGACAGCGCTGCTTACGGCAGAAAGTCAGGGCACTTCCGGCCCATCGCGAAACGAAAAAGTCGGCCGGGCGATTTTTGAATGCCGGAAAATGGGTATTGCGGTGCTTTCTCCCGATGTTAACTTATCGCACGTTGGTTTCACCATTGAAAAAGAAGATGAAAAAAGAGTTATCCGCTTTGGTTTGTCGGCAATTAAAAACGTCGGCGAGGCCGCCATTGAAACCATTCTTGAAGGCCGCAGCGCTGGCAAATTTATTTCTCTAGTGGATTTCTGCCGCCGCGTGGATTTGTCTAAAGTCAACAAAAAGACTCTTGAGAGCTTAATTAAGGCGGGCGCCCTGGATCAATTCGGCACTCGCGCCGCGATGCTTTCTTCCTTGGATGCGATTCTAACGACTGGGCATCGCGAAAAAAAATTAGTGTCTTTAGGCCAAGCCAGTTTATTTGGCGAGGTAGAGGGAAAAGATGGAAGCGAAGAAGTAATATTAAAAACGATGGAAGAATTTGATAAAAGACAGCTTTTGTCTTTTGAGAAGGAATTGTTTGGTTTTTATCTAACCGAACACCCCATGCAAGCGGTATTATCACTTGTCAGACAACAAACGTCTCATAGTTTGGGCGAGTTGAGTTTAGAGCACGTTAATAAAACCATTAAGGTGGGTGGCATTATTACGGAACTGCGGAAAATCTTAACCAAAAACGGCAGTAACGAAATGGCGATTGTTAAAATCGAGGACGATACGGGAAGTATCGAGGCTGTCGTTTTTCCCAAAATTTATACCTCTACTCATAGCTGCTGGATAGTCGACCAAGTAGTTATTATTAATGGTCGGGTTGATAATCGGGAAGAAAGATTATCTTTAATTGTCGAAAGCGCCTCTTCCTTAAGAGAGCTTGCGGCCGCTTCTCCGGCGGGGGAGTCTAAATTTCAAAGCGGGAACGATTTACAAGTTGTCATTCCGAAATCGGCTACACCCCACGATTTAGAAAAACTCAATTCTTTTTTAAAAAATAATCCCGGTTATGACCATATTGTCTTAGTGTTTTCTAATAATAGCGGCGAGAAAAGGATTAACGTACCATTTGGGGTTTCTTTTACGGAAAATCTAAGGAAGAAAATTAGTGATCTTTGGAAAATTTCCTGAACTCTTGACGAAAGCTAGAAAAGAAAATAGAATGGAAATAAGTATTAAAAAAAGAGCTAAATCTAAGAACGAAAAAACCAAATTTATTTCGCTTCTTAGCACTTCTTTTGGCTTAGGTTTTGCAATTTCAGGGCCAATGGTGATAGGGGCGTTAATCGGTACCTATTTGGACAGGTTAATTGGTTCATCGCCCAAATTGACGCTAGTGCTGATTTTTTGCGGGATAATTCTAGCTATCGGGAGTATTTATAAATATTTAAAAGAGAGTCAAGACGAATAACACATGCTACATATTTCGCTCACAGCTGAAAAGATTGCCGAGATAGGTGGTTTTCCTATCACCAACTCGCTTTTTACCACGTGGTTGGTTATGGGAGTCCTCATTACTTTGGTCTTTCTAACGAGAAGTCGTTTGGCTCTTGTCCCAAGCCGTTTCCAGGTTGTTATGGAAGGTTTAGTCGGCGGCTTATATAATTTATTTGAATCAGTTACCGGGGAGAGGACCAAACTTTATTTTCCGCTCGTGGGAACGCTTTTTATTTTTATTATTTTTACCAACTGGATTGGTTTGCTTCCTGGTTTTGGCACGATTGGTTTTAAAATGGTACAGGGCGGCAAAGAAATTTTTACCCCTATTTTTAGATCCGGTAACGCCGATTTAAATACCACCTTTGCTCTGGCGCTTATTTCAGTACTAACGATCCAATTTTTTGGGATTAAAACCTTGGGACTTACCTATTTTAAGCGTTTTTTAAATCTAAAAAGCCCGGTATACTTTTTCGTGGGAATTCTTGATATTGTCAGCGAGTTTTCCAAAATTATATCTTTTGCGTTTCGTTTATTTGGGAATATTTTTGCCGGCGAAGTGCTTTTAGCTGTCATTGCTTTTTTGATGCCCGTTATTGCTCCGATTCCTTTTTTGGGATTGGAGGTTTTTGTCGGTTTTATTCAGGCCTTGGTTTTTTCCATGCTCACAGCCGCATTTCTAAGTGCCGCAACCGCTAGTGGTCATTAAGAAGGATATTTGGTAAAATCGTTAATTAATTAATAATTTTAGGAGGAAAAATATGGACGAAGGATTAAAAATGGTGGCAGTTGGTCTGGCGATGGGACTTGGCGCCATCGGACCCGGTATTGGAATCGGCTTAGTTGCCGGCAGGTCGATTGAGGCCATTGGCAGAAATCCCGATGCTGAAGGCAAAATCAGGACCAATATGATTCTAGCTATCGCTTTTTGCGAAGCGGTCGCTATTTATGCCCTAGTTATAGCCTTAATTCTTAAATTCACGTAAGTGACTTAAGTTACCCAGGTGACTTAGGTAACTTAGAATTAATTTTATGGAAAAACTTGGCATCGAACCCATTTTGCTTTTAACACAAGTGATTAATTTCTCGATTCTAGTAATCGTTCTTACCAAATTTTTATACAAACCCATTTTAAAAATGCTCGATGAGAGAAAGAGAAAGATTGAGGAAGGACTGGCTTTATCTAGAGAGATGGCGACTAAAAAGGAAGAGCTGGATAGAGATAGAGAAAAAGTATTAGACCGGGCCAAAAATGAAGGAGCTAAAATCATCGAGGAATATAAGGCCCAGGCCAAGAAAATGGAAGCAGAAATAATTGCCTCTGCTAACGAAGAAGCCAAAAGACTCAAAGAAAAAGCGAAAACCGATCAGGAAGAAGAAAAGAAAAAAATGTGGAGCGATTTAAGAAAACAATTATTTATTCTGGCGCTGGAAATGTCGCGAAAAGTTGTCGGCGAGGTCTTAAATGATAAAGCCCAAAGACTGATTTTAGAAAGGAAACTCAAGCTTTTAGAAAGCGAGAAGAGGGAAAATGTCAACTAACAATGACAGCGTTATCGTTAAAGGTATTTTAGCCGTACTGGCTAAAAAAAAACTCGATTCCAACCTAGATGGCGTCAGCAAAAGTTTGCAAAAAATTACAAGTGAAAGATCCAAAGACAAAAAAGCGGTCGTCTGGTCGGTAGTTGCCTTAAATAAAGTGATGCTCTGTCGCGTAAAAAAAGTTATTAAGGAAACTTCCGGCAAAGACGTCGAAGTCGAAAACAAAATCAATACCAGTCTTATCGGAGGGCTAAAAATTGAATACGGCGACCTTATGATTGACGCCACACTGCAAAACGATTTTCAAAAATTACAACATCTTGTTTCTTAGAGTTTATGCCAACTTTAAACAGCCAAGTAATCGCCGACGAAATCTTAAAAAGAATAGAAGCATATCAACCGACTTTGGAAAAAGCGGCAGTCGGAAAGATTCTAACCCTAGCCGACGGTGTGGCCAAAGTTTCAGGATTATCAGGAGTCAGCTATGCCGAAATGTTGGAATTTCCTCAGGGAATTTTTGGGGTGGCGATCAATTTGGAAGAAGAGACAATCGGTGTTATCATCCTTGGTGACTATCTCCGGCTCCGTGAAGGCGATGAGGTCAAAGCGACGGGAAAACTTTTATCCATTCCGGTTGGTAATGAATTCATCGGCCGCGTGGTCAATCCTCTTGGAGAACCTATTGACGGCCGGGGGAAAGTGCAAACCAAAACGTTTTATCCTCTCGAGAAAATAGCTCCGGGCGTAGTGGATAGACAGCCGGTAAACGTACCGCTGCAAACAGGAATAAAAGCGATCGACAGCATGATTCCTATCGGCCGGGGCCAAAGAGAACTTATTATTGGCGATCGAGGAACGGGTAAAACGGCCTTGGTTATTGATACCATTATTAATCAGAAAAAGGAAAACGTCATTTGCATCTATGTGGCAATTGGGCAAAAGGCTTCTCGTATTGCGCAAGTTGTCGATGCTTTGGAAAAAAATAAAGCTCTTTCTCATACCATAATTGTGACCGCTAATGCTTCTGATCCGGTGTCCCTGCAATACATCGCTCCTTATGCTGGTTGTGCGATGGGTGAATATTTTATGGATCAGGGTAAAGACGCCCTGGTAATTTATGATGATCTTTCCAAACACGCCTGGGCCTATCGCCAAATTTCTTTAATTTTAAGAAGACCATCAGGAAGAGAAGCCTATCCTGGAGACGTGTTCTATTTGCACTCGAAGCTCCTCGAAAGGGCTTGTCGGCTGACGCCCCAAAAAGGCGGGGGTTCCTTGACGGCCTTGCCGATTATTGAAACTCAAGCGGGAGACATTTCGGCTTACATCCCGACCAACGTTATTTCTATTACCGACGGACAGATTTTTTTGGAACCGGATTTATTTTTTGCGGGCGTTAGGCCGGCTATTAGCGTGGGGCTATCAGTCTCCCGGGTCGGCGGTACCGCCCAAGTTAAGGCGATGAAACAGGTAGCTGGTAAACTGAGACTTGATTTAGCCCAATACCGGGAACTAGCGGCTTTTGCGCAATTTGCCACTGATCTAGACCCAGCCACGAAACAGCAGATTGAGCGGGGTATGCGTATGGCGGAACTTCTAAAACAAGGGCAATTTAAGCCCATGGCTCTGGAAGATCAAGTAGTTTTGCTATGGGCGGGAACGCAGGGGTTCCTAGACGGTTTGGCTGTGGAAAGGGTGGCCGAATTTGAGGAAAAATATTTAAGTTTTCTTAAAACCTTGCATGCTAAACTCCCAGAGGAGATTAAAAAAGCCAAAAAAATCGAGGAAAAAACGGAAAAGGAGCTGAAAAAAGCAACGGAAGAATTTAAAAAGAAATTCTAATAAAAATTGATTCTGGACCCGCCTGGCGGTGAGGCAAGCAAGCCAGAATGACCAAGTAAAAGTATGAGCAGTACAAGATTAATCAGAAGAAGAATAAAGTCGGCTAAAAATATCGCCCAGATTACCAAAGCGATGGAAATGGTGGCCGCGGCCAAAATGAGAAAAGCGCAAAATATCGCCTTAGCGGGAAAACCGTACGCAGAGAAAATTTATCAAGCCGTTTTTGAGCTGGCTAAAAGATGCGATGTCAAAGAGCACCCTTTGCTTTTAAAAAACATAGGCTCGGAAAAGAAGTTAGCTGTTTTAATTACCACAAATAAGGGTCTTTGCGGCGGCCTAAACACCAATTTATTGCGGGCGGTAAGCCGCTTTTTTAAAGAAAAGAATAGTTGCGACTTCATCACTGTCGGCAAAAAGGGAGAAAATTTTGTTGTGCGAACGGAGCGAAAATTGGTCGCAAGTTTTGGCCAAACGGGGTCTTTTAGTAATCAGGCTGGCGCGGTAATCAATTTAGTAATCAGTGAATATTTAAGCCAAAAATACCAAGAATTTTTTTTAATTTACAATAATTTTATTACGGCTTTAAAGCTTGAACCAACCCTAAAAAAATTATTGCCCCTGGGAGTTGTAGAAGAAGATGAAAGTTTGCCCAAAACGGATTTCTCGGAATTTATTGTAGAGCCAAATTACGATCAATTATTTGAGGCTTTAATTCCTCATTATTTGGAAAATCAACTTCGCAGTGCCATTTATGAGGCCGAAGCGAGTGAACACTCGGCCCGAATGATGGCCATGAAAAATGCCACCGATAACGCTTTGGAACTTATGACAGAGTTGACCTTGGCCTATAACAAAGTTAGACAAGAAAAAATTACTTATGAAATAGCGGATATGGTGACGGCGAGAATGGCGGTAGAATAGTATAAGAATTAACGAATTAAAGAATTAAAGAATTATGAATACTGGAAAAATAACACAAATAATCGGAGCTGTTGTTGACGCGGAGTTTGACGTTGCAAAAATGCCGGCGATTTATAATGCGCTTGAGGTAATAAACCCGATTTCCAAAGAAAAATTAACGCTCGAAGTGGCTGCTCATTTGGCCGACGGTAAGGTTAAAGCCATAGCTTTGGGAACAACCGATGGACTAAAAAGAGGCATGGAAGTTTTTGACACGGGTGCATTTATCAGTGTTCCGGTGGGAAAAGAGACTCTAGGAAAGATCTTTAATGTCGTCGGCGATACGATCGATGGTTCAATAATTAGTAAAAAGGTTAAGCGCTATCCGATTCATCGGGCTGCGCCGGGACTAACCGAGCAGGAGGTTAAAGCGCAAATTCTCGAAACCGGCATTAAAGTTATTGATTTAATGGCTCCCTTTGTCAAAGGCGGCAAGGTGGCGGTTTTTGGGGGAGCGGGAGTTGGCAAAACGGTCTTAATCCAGGAACTGATTCGCAACGTGGCTACGGTTCACGGCGGCGTTTCGGTTTTTAGCGGCGTCGGGGAAAGAAGCAGAGAGGGCAATGATTTATGGCTCGAGATGAAGGCTTCAAAAGTTCTAAGTAAAACCGCTTTGGTTTTTGGCCAAATGAACGAACCGCCGGGTTCGAGGTTGAGGGTAGCCTTAACGGGTTTAACCATGGCCGAGTATTTTCGCGATGAGGAAAAACAAGACGTGCTGCTTTTTATCGACAATATTTTTCGTTTTGCCCAGGCGGGAAGCGAAGTTTCGGCGCTTTTAGGTAGAATTCCTTCGGCCGTGGGTTATCAGCCTACTTTAGCTTCAGAAATGGGAGCTTTGCAGGAGCGCATCACCTCAACCACGCAGGGTTCAATTACTTCCGTACAAGCCGTCTATGTTCCGGCTGACGATTATACCGATCCGGCGCCTGTTGCTACATTTTCTCATCTTGATGCCTCGATTGCCCTAGAAAGATCGATTGCCGAACAGGGCTTGTATCCAGCAGTTGACCCTCTGGCTTCGACATCGAGAATTCTCGCTCCGGAAACTGTCGGCGAGGAACACTACCAGGTCGCGAGAAGAGTGCAAAAGGTTTTACAAAGGTACAAAGAGCTCCAAGATATTATTGCGATTTTGGGCATGGAAGAACTGGCTGAAGAAGATAAGCTGACAGTGCAGCGCGCTCGGAAAATTCAACGATTTTTCTCCCAGCCGATGTTTGTGGCCGAGGCCTTTACCGCCAAAGCTGGGAAATATGTCGACAGAGATGATACCGTCAGAGGATTTAAGGAGATACTCGATGGCAAGCACGACGATAAGCCTGAGCAAGCGTTTTACATGGTGGGAGGAATAGGCGAGGTAAAATAGGTTACCTAAGTGACTTAGGTGACTTAAGTTACTTAATTTATGAACAGCTTTCACTTCGAAATCATTACTCCCGGAGGCATTGCCTTTGAAGACGATGTCGACATGGTCACGGCGCCGGCGAGCGAAGGCGTCGTTGGCATTCTTCCCCACCACGCGCCTTTTTTTTCATCCTTGAAAGAAGGTGAAATTATCATTAAAAAAGGCAGCGACGAATTTTCTCTTTCCTTAGGAGGCGGTTTTATCACGGTTACACCTGAGAAAACAACCATTCTTGTGACCAAAGCGGTTCATGCTGACGAACTAAACGCCGAAAGTGTGGAAAAAGCGAAAAAAGCGGCAGAGGAGGCCTTAAAGAATAAACCGCAAGGCGAGGAGTTAAGAGCCGCCCAGTCGATATTGCGAAGTTCTTTAGTCGATCTTGAAATCTTGCGCAAAATTCAAGTCAAAAGATCCGCCAAAGGCAGATTTTAAATTGACGTGGTTTGATATAAAAAGATAATATCATCATTTAGCTAAATTTGATATAATGTGACTCTAGAACTATAGGTTCTGGTTTTTTAGGACAATAAAATGCTTAATGACATAGTTTTACCTCATGATTTTACATTTGGAATTGCTGAATCAGATTTACAAACTGTAGGTTCATTTTATCCGCAAAAATTTGAAAAATCACAAAAAACTATGTGGGAAATATTCGCCAAACGAAAGGAAATTGATGTTCCTCTATATGGTTCATATAAATATTTAAAATATAAAGACGATGCAAAATTAATAACAGATCTTGGAGTAAAGGCCTACCGTACGTCTGTTTCAATGTCTAGAACAATCGATAAAATGGGAAAAGTCAATAAGACTGCGTTTAAATGGTATAGAAATTATTTACACTTGATCAAGTCCAAAGGGATAAAAATACATTTATGTTTGTACCATTGGGAAGCGCCAGAAATTTTTTCCCAAGAAGGTATTTTAAATATAAATTTTCTTGACTATTTTCTTAAACATATAAAAATCACTGAAGAATACCTATCCGATTTAGTTGACTTCTACGTTCCGATTAATGAATCTTGGTGTATTAGTTATCTTTCTTATTTTGTTGGCATACAGGCACCCGGTTATAAAAGTTTGGAAAAGTTTTTTCAAGCGTACTTTAAAGTAATTCATTTACAAACAGAAGCCATTCAATATCTTAAATCTAAAAATCCCAAAAATAAGATCGGACTTATTAACATCCATTTTCCAACCTATATCCAAACACAGTTTGTGAGCGATAGTAAATATCTTAAGGCAAGAAATTTAGCCGACAATATAACGAATTATATTTTTAGCGACCCTTTCTTTATGGGAGAAATCAGCGAGGTTGTGATGCACACTTTTAAAAAACTATTCCCGAAAAACCATAAAGATATTATAAAGAAGGCAAAACTAGGGAATTTAATTGATTATTATGGGATAAATTATTACAATAGCCAATATGTTAAACCGGCAAAGAGCGATTTTGGTTACGAACAAGTTATTCCGAAAAACGCGATGAGAAACAGTTTGGGATGGCCTGTTTCCTTACCACCGTACTACCCAAATGGTTTAACTGATATTCTATTATTATATTCACGAAGATATGCCAAATTTGGACTAAAAAGCCTTATGGTAAGCGAAAATGGCGTACCTTTAAACACGAAGTATAGAAAAAATGAAATTCCAAACGATGACTTTAGGATTTATTTCATAAATAAACATTTAGAGCAAATCCAAAAGGCCGTGTCGGAAGGTGCAAAAGTTGATGGATATTTCCTCTGGACCTTGCTTGATAATTACGAATGGCAGGAAGGTTATAGGCCTGAAAGCGCCTTCGGAATTGTTGCTCTTGATAAAAAAACGGGGAAACGAATTCCTAAAAAAAGCTATTTTTGGTACCAAAAATTAATAAAAAATGCTTCCAGAATATGAGTAACTCACTTAGAGAAGCAGTTGAATTTAGATCATCAATTCCAAGAGCCTATTTTGCCGATGCCCCAAATATGTATGAAAGAAATGTAGATCTTATCGAGTCGTTAAACGCTGGTCACACTATTACAGACGATGATGCAATGGACTGGTATTTTCAAAGGCAGCGTTCAGTAGATCCAGCATACATGAGGGAAATTGATAGAATACGAGCGGCTAGGCAAAGATTATGTCCAGAGGCAGCCGCCCTTATTCCTTTGCGCCGATTGAACCTAATAATACCGACATATCGGGAGGAGGCAGTTTTGCCATCTTTTCTTGCGACAATGCAACGTCAGTTTGTTGGCTCAAAAGAAACAGATTGGGGGATAACCTTTGTTTTTAACTATGCGTTACCTCCCAAGAAGGAAAATGAATTCGACTCATGCAGAAGAATGCTCGATACTATACGTACTTTTCTTCAGGAAAATCCACGCTTAAGGCCCCGTATTGACTGGATAACTTACGCTACCGGCCCCAAACTAGCTGATAAAATTTTACCAGTATCTTTCGCAAGAACGGTAGGTGAAGATACTGTAATGAGCGAAAGAATCGCCACAGATATAAAAAATCCGCAGCCCTTCTATTTAGGACTTAATGATGCCGATGTCTACAGTTTATCTCCGGGTCTAATAAACGCCATGGTTGCAGCCTTGCCAAACATGTATAACGAACCATCAAGAATTATTAGAGTGCGTGGTTCGTATGACAGAGTTGATGTTAGGAAAAATCCTCATTTGCATCCTCTGGAAATGGTTTGGGAAGGGGTAACGTCAGCGATTGGTCTTACTACGACTCATAACCCTTTTAATATTGGTCGATTGAGTGCGGTTCCAGCCAGAGAACTGGCAATGACAGGAGGTGGTTTTGTAAATAGACTAGAGTTTACAGACGAGGATATTCGTCGGGGTATACAAGTAGCTTGGCAATTGCCAAATACCCAAACGGTTGAGATTCCCGGTTATTATGTTACTAGCGCAAGGCGAGAGTTAGAGACAATGGATGTAGCGAAATTTATGATGGAACAAAAGGGCCGTAGATTTGACTACGAAGCGATGAGGCACGCGGCGTTGATAGAGATGTATGCAAATTTCGCCGCGCGGAATTATAGAAGTGCTGAAAGTTCCGACGGGGTGCAGTTAAGTACTAAAAACATATTCGCCTCCGATGAAGCTTTTAGTAAGGCAGTTCCATCAAGTGTTATTGGCGCAGTGGTTAATGCCTTTCATCGATTTACACTTTTTGGAATTTTTGCCATTGAGAAGCTCCAAAATTCTCCACATGCAGAGGAGGTCTCCAAGCTTAGGGCGGATTTTTTGAAAGGTGCGATACCATATTTCCGCGTGCAACTGGATACACATGAATTTTTACTTAATTTACCTCGTAATGATGCCAGAAGATATTCTAAATTAAGGCCTTTACTAGGAGAAGTTGATGAGCAATCACGTACAGTAGTTAGACAGATATTGGAAAAGTATGGGATTGTTTTTACGGAAGATAGGGAGCCTATTTATGGTTTACAAGAACTACCACCACTTGACCCTAACTTAAGCGATGAGGAAAATAAACGTCGGAGAAGCGGGGTTGTTCTTAAAGCTCCCTTTTATATCGCGCCAACACAACCAAAATATCGCGAGATTCTAGATCAGCTTGTTAGTTGATACAACTTGATATAGATAGTAATCTTGTAATAAGAATATTACGCATATAAAATTCATTTCCAGAACCAAAAGTTCTGGTTTTTTTATGGGATTTCATATTCTTTCCAATCCGGCCCTAAAATCGCAAGTGGCGATTATTCAGGACAAAGATACAGATAACGAGAGATATCGCGCGACACTTTCCCGGATTGGCTCGTTTATGGCTTATGAGATTTCCCACCTTTTGGATGTGGAAAACACCGTTGTCGAAACAAATTTTGCCAAAATCAAAGGAATGAGACTTAAAGACGAAAACGTCATTTTTATCGCAGTACTACGGGCGGCGATTCCGATGGTTAACGGCGCTTTGAAAATTTTTCCGCGGGCCCAGGTTGGCATAGTTTCCGCCCGAAGAGTTTTGTTAAAAGAAGGAAATGCGAAAAAAGGCGCGGAATTTAGAGTTCCAGTCGAATACAGTAATGTTCCCGAAATTACCAAAGACTCCATTCTTATCGTGCCCGACCCCGCTCTTGCCTCTGGATCGAGCGTCGTGACGGTTTTAAAAAATGTCATGAAAAAAGTAAAACCAAAGAAAATTATTATTTTATCGGTAGCCTGCGCCAAAGAAGGGGTGGCAAATATTTTGCAAAGCTTTCCCCAGGCAGAAATTTTTACCGCCCATTTAGGACAGGGCTTAAACAGTAAAGGTTACATCGTTCCCGACGGTCCAGGGGATGCCGGTGATCGGTCTTTTGGCCTGGGAAGCACAGGGCATAGTATAAAGTAGGAATTCCTACCCGTGTCATTGCGAGGGAGTGAAACGACCGAAGCAATCTGTCTTATTGAGATTGCTTCGCTTTGCTCGCAATGACAAAGAGGTATGTTATACTTGTTTGATGAGTGTTCCAAAATTTAAAATCGGCGTGTCGGGGTCGATGCTGACCGATGACCAAGAAACTTTAGCCAAAGCCAAAGTCATTGGCGAAGAAATCGCCAAAAACAATTGTATTTTGTTATACGGGGCGGGTTTGGGCTTCCCGAAGTATTCGGCAAAAGGAGCCCTAGCAAAAGGAGGAACTGTAGTTGGTATTTCTCCAGCCCAAAATATTAACGACCATGCCAATAGCTTCAATTTTGTGCCTCTTTTTGGCGAAGTAACCATTTTTACCGGCCTCGGACTTCATGCCCGCGACGTCGTTTTTGTCAGAAGCTCGGACGCGGTGATTTTTATCGGCGGCGGCGAGGGAAGTCTTTTAGAATTTACCGTTTCTTATCGTTTAAATAAAGTCATCGGCTTACTTCTAGGAAGCGGCGGCATAACTGATCACTTAGAAGAAATAAAGTCTTGGTTTTACAAAAAACCCGGTGTAAATCCGGTTATTGTTAAAAGTAAGGATCCTAAGGAATTAGTCCAAAAAGTACTGGAAAAACTAACAATTTAATTAAAAATTAGAAATTAAAAATTTAAAATTTTCGTCATGCTCCCTAAATACATCTTTGTCTCCGGCGGAGTTTTATCAGGCCTAGGAAAGGGTGTTGTTTCAGCCTCAATCGGCTTTCTTCTCCAATCTCGAGGATACAAAGTAACCCCAGTTAAATGCGAGAACTACATAAACATCGATTCGGGTTTAATAAATCCCATCGAACACGGCGATCCTTTTTTATGCGAAGACGGGACTGAAGCCGATATGGATATGGGAACCTACGAAAAATTTTTAAACAAAAATGTCGGCAAGCATAATTTTATTACCATGGGTCAAATCTATCAGGAAGTAATCCGTAAAGAGAGAAATTTCGAATATCAAGGTGAAGACGTAGAAGCAATTCCACACGTGTCTGACGAGATAATCAGAAGAATTAAAGAAGCCGGAGAAATTGAAAGGGCAGACATTGTCGTGGTAGAGCTGGGAGGAACGGCCGGAGAATATCAAAATGCACTGTATTACGAAGCCTCAAGAATTATGAAATCGGTTCATCATGATACGGTGACTCACGTTCACGTAAGTTATGTCCCCACCCCCTTCCATCTCGGAGAACCTAAGACGAAACCAACACAGCTGTCTGTTCATTATTTAAATTCGATGGGAATTCAGCCGGATTTTATCGTTTGCCGAAGCGAAAAAGCAATTGATGAGAGGCGAAGACAGAGGTTAGCGATGTTTTGCAGTGTCGATACCGAATCAGTAATAAATAATCCCGATGAGAAAATAATTTATAATGTTCCTTTGACGTTTGCCAAGCAAAACTTCGATCAGAAAATCCTCAAACTAATGGGACTATCCGCTAAAAAATTAAATATTCAAAATTGGGAAAACTTCGTGCAAAAGACAAAAACGGCCAAAAAGGAAGTTAAAATTGTTATCGTCGGGAAATATTTTGCCACGGGCGATTATCAATTGCGGGATTCCTACGCCGCCCTTTTTGACGCGCTAGATCATGCCGGTTGGTTTTTGGGAGCAAAGGTTAGGAGCGAATGGATAAATGCGGAGAACATTAATGAGCAAAGTTTAAATGGTTTAAAGGGTTTAATTGTTCCAATCGGTTGGGGAGAGAGGGGGGTAGAAGGGATGATAAGAGCGATAAAATATGCCAGGGAACAAAAAATCCCTTATCTTGGTCTTTGCTACGGCATGCAGCTCGCTGCAGTCGAATTTGCCCGAAACGTGGCTAAATTAGAAGACGCTAGTAGCACGGAGGTAAATCCCAAAACAAAATATCCGATCATACACACAATTCCTAGCCAAAAAGAAATAATTAAAAGAAGAGCCTATGGCGGTACGATGCGTCTTGGAAGCTGGGATTGCCGGATAAAAGAAGACACGATTTCATTTTCCGCCTATCAGGAGTTTAACTGGCTTAAAAGCACGCCCCGAGCGAAGTCGAGGGGTTTAAAAGAAAAAGTCGTGAGTGAACGGCACCGCCACCGTTATGAATTTAATAACGCTTACAGTAAAGCCCTTAGCGATTGCGGTTTGGTGATATCTGGAAGGTCTGTAATAGAAAATCTCGCCGAAATTATCGAATTACCTAGAAATATACATCCCTTTTTTGTCGGTACTCAATTTCATCCGGAATATAAGTCCCGTCCGCTTTCTCCGCACCCTTTGTTTGTTGCATTCCTACGCTCCTCTCTGTACAATTAATCAATGGAATACTACTCCTTGGAAATCTGCGGTTTAAAAAGAAATCTCCCGATTGTTTATCTAGGTCCTAAGCTTCGCATTGCCAGTCTCTCGCTTCTCGGCGATGTGGAACTGGTCGAAAAGGCAGCCAAAGAACTTCTAGGGCTTTTTAAGGGTGCTGATTTTGATTTTGTGGTCGGCCCCGAAGTTAAAGTCGTACCGCTTCTCCATGAAATGAGCCAGATTTTAGGCAAGAAAAACTATATTGTCTGCCGGAAAGCCATCAAAGGCTACATGATCAACCCCGTGGTGTTGCAAGTGGCTAATCGTTTCCCCAAATTTAGATCCCTAGTTATTGACGGAGCGGATAAGGATCTTATCAGCGGTAAAAAGGTGATCGTGGTTGACGACGTGGTAACAACCGGCAATACCCTTAACGCCGTCGAAGAGTTGATGATTAAAGCGGGAGCCAGCGTGGTAGGAGTCTGCGCCATCTTAAAGCAGGGAGAAAGTGAGGTTAAAAACTTACGTTTCTTGGGTACGCTGCCGGTGTTTAAAGGCTAATTAAAGGCTAATTTAGTTATTGACTAAGTTCTAGTTTCCCGTTATTCTTAATCAGTACAAGAGCTCTTAACTAGCCAAAAGAGCAAGATTTTTATCAAGTCAAACTTGATTTCATAAATTGGCTATGGATATTAGTCTGGGGTTGACCTTTGACGATGTACTTCTTATCCCCAATCGGTCTGCGATTGCGACAAGGCGGGATGTAAATTTTCAAAGCAATCTTACTAAAAACATCACTCTTAATCTTCCTATTATTTCAGCCAACATGGACACGGTTACTGAAGCTGACATGGCCATTGCTATGGCCAAAGAAGGCGGTATCGGCATTATTCATCGTTTCATGCCGATTGAAGATCAAGTAGAGAAAGTTTTACAGGTTAAAAGATACGAAAGCATCATGGTTGAAGATCCGTTTACTTTACCTCTAGATGGCTATACGATCAAAGACGCCAAAACTCTGATGGCTAAAAATCGCATAACCGGGATTTTAATCGTGGATCAGAAAAAAAGATTGGTGGGAATTTTAACGGCTCGCGATATTGCTCTCGAAACCGATTACCGCTTAAAAATCAGCCAAGTGATGACCCCTAAAAACAAACTTATTACACTAGCTCAGGGTGCAAGCCCGGCTAAGGCCCAGGAGATATTAAAAAAATATAAGATTGAAAAACTCCCAATTGTCGACAAAGAAGGGAAAGTTGTGGGTTTAATTACGAGCAAAGATATTATTAAAA
>JACPZF010000025.1 GCA_016195615.1 Candidatus Gottesmanbacteria bacterium
ACCGCGGATATCATATTATCGTGGCGGCAGGACAATCATTCAAAGCTCGAACTGGAGAAGGTGCTTCTAAAATTTTAGACCAGGTTCGCCGCGATTACCCCAAGGACATACCGGCTATTACCTATCTGCCTGATGCTGATAGTTTAATTCTATGGCTTTGAAATTTACCTTCAAAAAAGAAAAACGCAAAAATTTTAATGACTTAATAAAAACTTTAGCGATCTATTTAGAGTAATAACCTACTCAAAATTCTGGAAATGGGGTACAATTGAATCAAACATGCAATACACAACGTTGGGAAAAACTGGACTTAAAATATCAAGAATTGGTTTTGGTGGTTGGGGTATTGGTGGTGGTGCACCGATTTTGCGTTGGGCGGACATGTGGAAAGCTGATGATAAACTATCAAAACAATCCTTACTAAAAGCTTATGAGTTCGGAGTAAACTTTTACGATACAGCGTTGGTTTATGCTGATGGACACAGTGAGAGATTGATAGCGGATACATTAAAGGGTAAAGATATTATTATCGCTACTAAAGTGCCACCAAAAGATTGGCATTGGCCAGCCCAAAACAAAAACATAAATGAAGTTTTTCCTAAAGATTGGATAATTGAAAAAACTAGAGAAAGTTATAAAAATCTTGGAAACAAAACTGGGTCTTGACGTTGGGTTAAATAAGGAAGAAATAAAGTTCATTGATAACCAACGGTGGGTTAGAAATTTCTATCCAGAAGACGTTTAAGAATTTCTCTGTGATTTTTAACCTTTAAATTTTAAGTTTTAACCATGCATATTCTCGGCATTGATCCGGGCATTGAACGTTTGGGCTGGGCCGTTATCCTAAAGGAAAAAAATAAGATGACAGCGGTTTCCTATGGTTGTTTATTCACTAAGAAAGAATTCAGTACCCAAAAACGGCTGGCAGAATTATATGACGGTATAACTAAAGAGAAGGAACAGGTCCAAAAAATGGTAAAAAATATTTTGCATTTAGATAAAATACCAACTCCCGATGATACTGCCGACGCTTTAGCGGTGGCGCTGACGCATTGTTTTGTAAATAAATTTAACTTAAAAATTAGAAATTAAAAATTTAAAATTAAGGTATGATCGGAGCTTTAAAAGGACCAGTACAAATAACAGGCAGTAATACAATTCTCTTGTTCGCCGGTGCGGTTGGCTATAAGGTTTTTGTTAATTCCAAATTAATTGAAAGCATTACTAAAAATAAAGACGATATTTTGCTCTACACTCATACCCACGTCGCGGAAAACATTTTAGAACTTTACGGTTTTAAAAGCCGAGAAGAGCTGGCCTTATTTGAACTCTTAATCGATGTTTCCGGTGTCGGCCCCAAAACGGCCTTAGCGATTCTAGAAAGAGGCGAAAAAGAAATTAGAGAAGCGATTATTGCTTCCGACGTGGCTTTTTTTACGACCATTCCCAGAATTGGCAACAAGAATGCGCAAAGAATTATTATTGATTTAAAAAGCAAGATTGGCAGTTTAAGCGATTTGGATTTAACGGGAAAATCTCAAGGGCAAACCGCCGAGGTCATCGAGGCGCTAACCGCCATGGGTTTTAAGAGATTTGAGGTAAATGACATTATAAATAAACTGCCTAAAGATTTGGTAACAACGGAAGCCAAAATCAAGGCCGCTCTTAAAATGTTGGGTTAATTATGAAAAAAAAGACCGAGGAAACAAAAAACGCGGTTTTAGAAATAACGCCGGAAGAAGAAAAAGTTTTTATTTCGCTCCGCGCTTCTTCGTGGAGCGACTTTTTTGGCCAGGATAAAGTTAAGGAAGCTCTCATGATTGCTATCTCCGCCGCGAAAAAAAGAAAAGAACCACTCGAGCATGTTCTTCTATATGGGCCTCCTGGTTTAGGAAAAACAACCCTGGCCCACTTAGTCGCCAAAGAAATGGGAGTCAATATTAAAATAACTTCGGGCCCAGCCCTCGAAAGAGCCGGAGATCTAGCTTCAATTTTAACCAATTTAGAAGAAAACGACATTTTATTTATTGATGAAATCCATAGATTAAATAAAGTCGTCGAAGAAACTTTGTATCCGGCGATGGAAGACTTCGCGATTGATATTATTATCGGCAAAGGCCCTTCAGCTCGAACCCTAAGATTGGATCTGCCGCACTTTACGATTATTGGCGCCACCACGCGTATTGGCTTATTGTCTTCGCCTCTTCGCGATCGCTTCGGCGTCATTCATAGACTATCTTTCTACGAGCCAGAGGAGCTCTCAAAAATTATCAAACGCGGCGCGGAAAAATTAAAAATTCCCGTTGATGAAAAATCGACGCGCGAGATTGCAATTCGGGCCAGAGGTACGCCTAGAGTGGCTCTCAAATTATTAAAACGCACCCGCGACATGGCTCAAGTTAAAGGTACGGGCGAGGTAACAGAGCAAATACTTTTAGAAACCTTTAGGCTTTTAGAAGTTGACCCTTTGGGTCTTGATGAATCAGATCGAAGATTAATCATGGCTATTATTGAAAAACACGACGGCGGCCCGGTCGGTATTGAGACCATTGCCGCGTCAATTTCCGAAGACGTCGGTACGGTAGAGGAAGTTTTGGAACCCTATTTAATGCAGATGGGGTTTTTAAAAAGAACTCCCAGAGGAAGAGTGGCAACAACTAAGGCGTATGGTCATCTTGGTAAAAAGATACCAGGGAATAAAATACAGGAAAAATTGTTTAAATAGTCATTAAATTTTTAATTTCTAATGATTAATTTCTAATTAATGAATTAATGATTTAATTTTTAAACATTAGATATTAATTTAAAATTTGTCATTAATCATTTATAATTAGTCTTTTTCGGGCCCGCAGTTTAACGGCCGAACGCAATCATGGCATGATTGAGGAAGGGGTTCAATTCCCCTCGGGTCCACAAAGCAGCTGTTAGCGGTTAGCTTTTAGCCAACAGCCAATAGCTAATTACTTGACAATCGTGTATAATGGCTTTGGTTCTACTCCAGTAGCCTCCTGCAGAGCAGGATCTAAGCTTTCTCTTTGGTGGAAAATTCCCCAGGGGAAAAACAAAAAACTGGGGAATCCATTAAAGAGGAGGTGACCACTTAAATGTCAAATTTAACAGACCAAACTTTGACTTGTCGCGATTGCGGACAGCCATTTACCTGGACTGCTGGAGAACAAGAATTCTATCAGCAAAAAGGTTTTGCTAACCCGCCATCAAGATGCCCAAATTGTCGTCAGGCCAAGAAAGCGAATTTTAACGCTTCGAGGCAAATGTTTACGACAACTTGTGCCAAATGCGGCAAGCAAGCTCAAGTTCCTTTTCAGCCCAGAGGCGACAAACCTGTTTACTGTAGCGATTGTTTCCGCGAGCAAAGAGGAGCCTAAAAGCGGAAGTTAGAAGTTAGAAACTGGAAGTTAGAAAAACTAAAAAGACTAACTGAGACTTTAAAATCCCCGGCGCAAGTCGGGGATTTTTGGTCGTCATACCAGCACAGCGCTCGAGCTGACTATTGGTATGCTGGTTTAGCGAGTGCCGTTGACAATCGAGCTAATAAGTAATAAAATAGTATGAGTATGAATATAGGAATAATTACTTATCCGAATCAAAAAGGGCAGATTGTTATTCCTAAAACCATGAGAAACCAACTGGGAATTTCTCATAAAGTGGCCCTGAATATCGTTATGCAAGAAGATAAAATTTATCTACAAACAGTCAAAGATATTGTCACCACAAACCAAAGCAAAAACGAACTTTTAATCAAAATGCTTTCTAAAACTGCCGGTAGTTGGGCAAATGATGATTGGCCAAAAACCGAAAAGAGAAGAAGAAAAATCGAATTGAAAGCTGCGACAAGAAGAAAGAGAGCATCGTGGTAATTCTTGATACCAGTATTATCATTGACCATCTTAGACAAAATACCCCGAAAACCTATCTGACTAGACTCATCAAAAAATATGGCGGGGAATCGCTGGCGATATCAATAGTCACAATTCAGGAGCTATACGAAGGCAAAATTACCAAAAAAGAGATGCAAGAAAAAGACCTTCTAACAACAATTACCCCGTTTACCATATTGTTGTATTCTTACGAGGTTGCCGAACTGGCTGGGAAAATCGCCCGCGACTTGGCTTCTCCCATCGAATTTTCTGATGCCGCGATCGCGGCTACAGCCATCATCAACGGAGCGCAGTTGGCAACCCTCAACGCTAAAGATTTCATCCATATTCCCAATCTGAAAATCTTCCCGACGCTTTCTTGAGAGAGATTCGACCGATTGACAAATTAAAAATCCTATAGTATAATTATTAAAGGAGAAAAATTTATGGCAGAAATGCAGGAACCAAAAAGTATTATCCCAATTCCCAACCCGGAAAGAGGATTGACCGAACAGAGGGCTTTGGCCATTGCCAATATTGTAAAGGCTGAAAACGCCAAAGCAGCTGGCATGAAAGATATACTTAAAAATAACGTCTTACCATATACGATTGGGGCGGCTCTTGCAGATGTTGCCAATTTGGCCATTAGAAATCCCCAGGATGCGCTTATACCTCTCTCAAATCAAATTCCCCACTACTATAAGTCGTGATGTGATATGCTGAATATGTGGTTGATTCTGTCCAAATCACCAGTGAGGAACGGGAACTAATTTTAAGTCATTACCGGAAAGCGCGTACCC
>JACPZF010000029.1 GCA_016195615.1 Candidatus Gottesmanbacteria bacterium
AAGACCACCACCACTGAGCGCATTCTTTTTTATACCGGAAAAACTTATAAAATCGGCGACATTGACGAAGGTACTACAGTCATGGATTGGATGGAGCAAGAAAAAGAAAGAGGTATAACTATCACGTCCGCCGCGACCACTGCCTTTTGGAAAGACATTCGTATTAACATCATTGATACTCCCGGCCACGTTGATTTCACCGCCGAAGTAGAAAGAAGTCTAAGAGTGCTCGACGGCGGGATAACCGTCTTAGACGGCGAAGAGGGAGTGCAATCCCAATCGGAGACTGTCTGGCGGCAGGCGGATAAATATCACGTTCCCCGAATTTGTTTTGTTAACAAAATGGATAAGCTGGGGGCCGATTTTTTCCATACCGTCAAAACGATTGAAGATAGATTAGGCGCCCGCGTGGCGATCTATGTTTTACCAATCGGCAAAGAACAAAATTTTAAAGGCGTAGTGGATTTACTTAACCGTAAGTCCTTGATATGGCAAGGCGATGCATTGGGTCAAAAATATGAGACCAGCGACGAGATACCCTCTGATTTAAAAAACCAAGTGGAAGAGTACCGCCATCGCCTCGTGGAACTAGTATGCGAAGCCAACGATGATTTATTAGAGAAATATCTAAACGGCAAAGAACCCTCCGTCGAAGAACTTAAAATAGGTTTAAGAAAAGCAACTATTTCCTATAAGCTGGTTCCGATCTTTTGCGGATCTTCCTTAAGAAATAAAGGTGTTCAACCGTTATTAGATGGTACGGTCGATTTCTTACCATCTCCGCTTGACATCAAGGCTACCGCCGGATATAATCCCAAATCAGGAGCAGAAGAAGTAAGGGAGCATAAAATTGAGGCTCCATTTTCTTCTTTGGCTTTCAAAATTCAAGTAGATCCTCACGTAGGAAAATTAATCTATGTCAGGGTTTATTCGGGCACTTTAAAATCTGGTTCTTATGTTTATAACCCTACTAAGGATACGGTTGAGAGGGTAGGCAGACTGCTTCTCATGCACGCTAACCATAGAGAGGAAATAGAAGAAGCCTGTGCTGGCGAAATTGTGGCCGTTGTCGGTTTAAAAGAGACGATAACTGGGGATACGCTTTGTGACAAAGAGAAACCGATTGTTTTAGAAAAAATTACTTTTCCGGAACCGGTTATCTCGTTGGCCATTGAGCCTAAAACCAAGGCTGATCAAGACAAAATGGGTTATGCCCTACAGAAATTAGCAGAGGAAGACCCGACTTTTCGTATTAAGACGAATTTCGAAACCGGCCAAACCATTATCTCGGGAATGGGGGAATTACACTTAGACGTCCTCGTTGATCGGATGCGAAGAGAATTTAATGTCCAAGCCAAGGTAGGAGCACCGCAGGTTGCTTATAAAGAAACGATTAGAAAAGAAGTAGAGAGTGAGGGTAAATATATCCGCCAATCAGGAGGACGAGGCCAATACGGACACTGTTTGCTCAAACTTGAACCCAAAAATCGAGGAGAAGGCTTCGAATTTGTCGACGCGATCTTCGGCGGGGCTATTCCAAAGGAATTTATTCCCGGAGTAGAAAAGGGAGTAAAAGAGGCCATGGAAAATGGCGTGCTGGCTGGTTTTCCCCTCGTAGACATGAAAGTAACACTTTTTGACGGTTCGTTTCACGAGGTTGATTCGTCAGAGATAGCTTTTAAAATTGCTGCCTCGCAGGCTTTGAAGGCAGGAGTTCTAAAAGCTGATCCAATACTTTTAGAGCCGATCATGAAGGTCGAAGTGACGACTCCCGAGGAATTTTTGGGAAACGTCATCGGCGACCTGTCAGCCAAAAGAGGCGAAATTCAGGGAACAGAAAAGAGAGGGAATAGCGTAGTGGTTTTAGGAATGGTTCCTCTTGCGGAACTTTCCGGCTACACCACAACGCTAAGAAGCATGACCCAGGGAAGAGCCAATCCCTACATGGAACCGTCGCATTATCAAGAAGTGCCTAAAAACATTATGGATCAGATAATAAGTCATAAATAATTAAATAATTATAAGGAGGAAAAATGGCAGACCAGAAAAAATATAATCGGACAAAACCGCACGTCAATATTGGGACGATCGGACACGTTGATCATGGTAAAACTACCCTGACGGCGGCGATTGCCACGGTTTTAGCGACCAAAGGCTTAGCCGAGGCTAAAAAATACGAAGACATTGATAACGCTCCGGAAGAAAAAGCTAGAGGCGTTACCATTAATATTACTCATATTGAGTATGAAACGAGCAAGAGACATTATGCTCATATCGACGCCCCAGGTCATGCTGACTACATTAAAAATATGATCACTGGTGCGGCGCAGATGGATGGCGCGATACTGGTAGTTTCCGCACCCGATGGCCCGATGCCACAAACGAGAGAACATATTCTTTTGGCAAAACAGGTCAATGTTCCGGCCATGGTAGTTTTTTTGAATAAAGTTGACATGGTCGACGATAAAGAACTTCTCGACTTGGTGGAAGTGGAAGTAAGAGAACTTTTAACTAAATATGGCTATCCCGGAAATGACACACCCATTATTAAAGGTTCAGCTCTTAAGGCCCTAGAAGGAGACGCTGAAGCACAAAATCAAATCATGGTTTTAATGGATGCCGTTGACAGCTACATTCCGCAACCGGTGAGAGATCTTGATAAGCCGTTTTTAATGCCGATCGAAGACGTTTTTTCGATCAAAGGCAGAGGAACGGTAGTCACTGGTCGTATCGAGCGCGGTAAGGTTTTAATAAACGACGAAATCGAGATTGTTGGTCTTAAAGATACCCAAAAGACGGTCGTTACCGGCGTCGAAATGTTTAGAAAACAACTTGACGAAGGTCAGGCTGGCGACAACGTTGGCGTACTTCTTCGCGGCGTGGAGAAAGACAACGTCGAAAGAGGTCAGGTTTTGGCCAAGCCAGGGACCATCACGCCCCATACCGAATTTGAGGCCGAAGTCTATATTCTTACCAAAGAAGAAGGAGGAAGGCATACGCCTTTCTTTAGCGGTTATCGTCCGCAATTTTATATTCGGACGACCGATGTTACCGGTGAAGTAACCTTAGAAAAAGGGGTGGAAATGGTGATGCCTGGGGATAACGCCAAGATGACGGTAAAATTAATCGTTCCCGTCGCGCTTGAGGAAGGTCTGCGTTTTGCTATTCGTGAAGGCGGACACACGGTTGGCGCTGGTGCGATTACAAAAATTCTAAAGTAATGATTAAGAATTAGCCTAAAGTCAAAGATGCCTAAAGGAAGAATTAGAGTACGTTTAAAATCTTATGACCACCGCGTCTTAGACGCGAGTTGTCAACAAATCTTAGATACGGCGATAAGGACCGGAGGTAAGGTGATGGGTCCAATACCGTTACCGACCGATAGAAGCATGTGGGCCGTACAAAAATCACCTTTTACGGATAAAGATAGTCGAGAGCATTTTGAAATTAGGGTTCATAAAAGACTAATAGATATTATGGAACCAACCGATAAAACGATTGATAGTTTAATGCATTTGGAATTACCAGCCGGGGTGGACATCGAGATAAAAATGTAGACGGAAGGTTTTTAATACCGTGAGACTAAAATTTAATAAGATTGATCACTGGAGGTGCAAAAGCTAAATAAGGCTCAAATTTTCAGGAAGCCCGTTTCGAGTTTCCTGTAACAACCGCAAGGATTTATTCTGTAGGGAGCCAAAAGCTTCCTACTTTTTGTTTGCAGAGTATGAAGATACAAGGACTATTAGGAACAAAAATAGAACAGACCAAAACTTTCACCCCAAAAGGGGAAAGAATTCCCGTGACTAAAATTATGCTTGGGCCAACCCGGGTTGTGGCCATATTGCCCCAACCAAACCGCGAATATCAAATAATCAGAGTCGGATTTGGTCTTGCTAAAAATAGCAATAAGCCAACACTAGGACAAATAAAAGGAGCGGGATTAACAACCGCTCCACATTTTTTTAAAGAGTTCAAAACCGATCTCGAGGGAAATTTAACCCTGGGACAAGAAATTAAGGCGGCTGACGTTTTCGGTGTCGGCGACAAAGTTAAAGTCTCCGGTGTTTCCAAGGGGAAAGGATTTGCCGGGGTAGTTAAAAGATACGGGTTTCATGGTGGACCAAAAACTCACGGACAGTCAGATCGGCACCGAGCACCAGGGTCTAGTGGTTCGACGACAACTCCGGGTCGCGTCTATCGAGGGCATAGAATGGGAGGAAGAATGGGAGGAGTAAAAGTAACAATTTTGGGACTCAAAGTAGTGGCCTTAGATAACGAAAAAAATGAAATCTTAATTTCCGGCTTAGTTCCTGGACCAATCGGAGGTTTAGTTTCCATTATAAAGGAGTCAAGTTAGATATGCCAAAAAAAACCGTCGGTAAAAAAAGTATCAGAAACACCGTAGATGTCTACAGTTTCGCGGGAGAAAAGACGGAAACGAAGTCCCTTCCGGCAAAATTTTTTGGGCAGGATGTTAAAACGGCCTTACTTTCGCAAGCAATCAGACTTTATCAAAGCAATAAACATACCGGAAATTTTAATACGAAAACCAGAGGAGAAGTTTCTGGCGGCGGTAAAAAACCCTGGGCGCAGAAAGAAACTGGTCGTGCCCGCCAAGGTTCTATTAGGGCGCCCCATTGGCGAGGCGGCGGCGTGATCTTTGGGCCCAAAAATAAAGACTACACCAGCCAAATGCCCCAAAAAATGAAACAGAAATCCCTCTCCATGGCACTTTCCTTGAAAGCTTCAGATAAAAAGATAAAAATACTAAATGCCAAAAACGCCAAATCTTCGCTTAAAACCAAAGAATTAAACCTAACACTTCATAAAATTTACGACTTAAAAGAAAAAATGCCCAAAATTTTAGTTATTACCACGAAAGAGAATAAAAATATCATTAATGGTTTACACAATTTATCCTATGTCACCGTCTTTAATATTGGTACCCTCAATTCCTTGAGCGTTTTTAACCATGACGAATTATTATTTAGCGATTCTGCTTTTTCTTTTTATGAAAAATAATACCAGCATCATTAGAGCCTTATTAACGGAAAAGACCATGCAAGAGGCCAAAGAAGGCAAGTACACTTTTCAGGTGGTTTTAAAATCCGGCAAAAGGGAAATTAAAAAAGACGTAGAGAGTCAATTTGGTGTCAACGTCCAAGCGGTAAAAACGATCACCATACAAGGTAAAAGTCGCAGTGTCGGTTCAAAAAGAACCAAAGTGGCAAAAAGCCCTTGGAAAAAAGCAGTTTTGACTTTAAAACCAGAGCAAAAAATTGATTTATTTGAGGTTTCTTCCTAATATGGCTAACGCAATGGAATTTATTAAGCCGATGACGGGAACAACTCCGGGAAGAAGATTTATGACGGGGTTGTCATCGAGGGTGATAACCAAAAAGACGCCGGAAAAAAGCTTGAAAGTTATTTTACCTAAAATCTCTGGCAGAGACGTTTGGGGCCGCGTTTCTGTTAGACACCAAGGAGGTCGACACAAAAGATTTTTGCGCCGCATCGATTTTAAAAGAGATAAATACGATATTGTCGCAACAGTAATGGCTATTGAATATGACCCAAACCGTTCTGCCAACATTGCTCTTTTGCACTACCTTGACGGTGAGAAAAGATACATTCTCGCTCCTGAGGGATTAAAAGTTGGTGAAAAGTTACAGTCGGCAAAACAGGCAGAAATAAAATCAGGGAATAGTTTATCTCTTAGCGCTATTCCCGTTGGCACGTTAATTCATAATATCGAATTAGTGCCAAATCGGGGAGGTCAATTGATAAGAAGCGCTGGAAGTGCCGCAGTCGTTATGGCTAAGGAAAAAAATTATGTGCAAGTGAAAATGCCGTCGGGAGAAATCCGAAAACTTAATGATCAATGTTTTGCCACTATCGGTCAGGTAGGAAATATCGAATGGAAAAATATTCATTTTGGCAAAGCTGGCAGGAAGCGTCATCTTGGTATTAGACCAACCGTTAGAGGCACGGCCCAAAATCCTCGTTCCCATCCCCATGGTGGCGGGGAAGGCCGAAGCGGGGTGGGTATGAAATATCCAAAAACCCCTTGGGGAAAACATGCTCGAGGCAAAAAAACCAGAAAGAGAAATAAACCCAGTAATAAATTTATCGTCCAAAGGAGAAAATAATAAATATGTCAAGATCGCTAAAAAAGGGTCCATACATTGACCCAAAATTATTAAAAAAAATTCAAAAACAGAACCAGCAAGGGAAGAAAGAAATTATTAAAACTTGGTCTAGAGATTCTATGGTAGCGCCGGAATTTGTGGGCCAGACGATCGCTATTCATAATGGCAGGGTTCACATTTCTGTTTTTATTACCGAATCAATGGTGGGTCATCATTTAGGGGAGTTGGCTCCGACGCGAACTTTCCGAACCCACGGCCGCGTCGTCGCGAGAGAATTATCTAAGACCTAAAAATATGGATGTTATCGCTTATACCAAATATTTAAGAATTTCGCCAAGAAAAGTGCGAATTATTGCTAGTGGGATAAAAAAAATGAGTCTGGAGCAAGTTTTGGCGAAAATGCCATTTTTACTAAAAGCCGGAGCCAAACCAATACTCAAAACCGTGCAAAGCGCCTTGGCCAATGCGGAAAAAAACTATAGTTTGAAATCAGAAAACCTGATAATTAAAAATATCATCGTCGAAGAGAGTAATCGCTTAAAACGGATGGACAGGTCGCACGGATCGAGATTTAGCAGAGGGATAAAACAAAAAAGAGGATGTCATATAAAAGTTATTTTAACTAGTAAATAAGTATGGGACAAAAAATAAATCCAATCGGTTTTAGACTTGGTCCACTCTATACCTGGACGTCTCGTTGGTATGCCGACAAAAAAAACTATCGACAGTTTCTTTTAGAGGACGTAAAAATTAGAAAAATTCTGATGACCAAATTACGGCCGGCGGGAATTACTCGCGTCGAAATTGAGCGCTCCATTAACACGATGGAAATTATTATCTATGTGGCAAGACCGGGTTTGGTTATTGGCCGGGGCGGTACCGGCATGGATGATTTAAAAAAATATCTTTTGAAGACTTTGAGTTTTAACCAAACTAAAAAAAATACCCCGAAAATCGATATTAAGGTTGAACCTGTTAAAGAGCCAAATTTAGACGCTTACTTAGTTGCCACCAACATTGCGGAGCAGCTAACCAAAAGATTTCCTGCCAAACGGGCTATGAATCAGGCATTGGATAAAGTTCTACAGGCGGGAGCAAAAGGGGTGAGAATTATTCTTTCGGGCAGAATCGGCGGGGCAGAAATTGCCCGAAGAGAAAAAGTTCAATCAGGCGTTGTTCCCTTATCAACCCTACGGGAAAAAATTGATTTTGCTAAAGTTCCGGCTTTAACTAAATCCGGCTATGTAGGGATTAAGGTTTGGATTTGTAAGAAGTAACTATGTTAGTACCAAAGAGAACAAAATTTAGGAAACAATTTCGCGGTAAAATGGGAGGACTCGACATTCGAGGAAGCAATATTGATTTTGGTCAATATGGTCTGAAAGCCCTCTCGCGAGGTTGGATTACTGCTAGACAAATTGAGGCTTCGCGAAAGGCGATGACACATTACACCCAAAGAGGAGGAAGAATTTGGATTAGAATTTTTCCCGATAAACCCATATCGAAAAAACCACCCGAGACGCGAATGGGCTCTGGTAAAGGAGACGTGGTAGAATACGTAGCCGTGGTTAGGCCCGGAAGAGTGTTATTTGAAATGGGAGGAGTATCAGAAAGCGTGGCGCAAGAAGCGTTGAGACTAGCCGCCCAAAAATTACCAATCAAGACGAGCTTTTTGATAAAAGTAGAAAACTAATCGAGTCAGACTCGACTTAATATGAAAAAAAATTTATTGAAAGATTACGTCAGTAAAACAAATACCGAGCTTAGTGAAATAATTACGAAAGAGACTATGGATTTAACTAAGTTGAAGTTGTATCAGAAGGTAAAAAAGGCCAAAAATACCAGAGAAGCATTTTTTAAGCGTAAAACCATTGCCGTTTTAAAAACATTGATGAGACAAAAGGAGTTATTAAATGGCTAAAAACTTTCAAGGCATAGTTGTTTCGACCAAAATGGCCAAAACTATTGTGGCCACGGTAACGCATCAATATAAACACCCTCTTTATAAAAAACTTTTAAAAAAGACAAAGAAGTATAAGATTCATGCCGAAGAGAGTGAAATCAAAGTTGGTGACACAGTAGAGTTTGTAGAATGCAAGCCGATTTCTAAAGATAAAAAATATAAATTACTAAAAATAATAAAAAAGCAAGCCCGACTTAATATATGATTCAAAGAAGAACGGTTTTGATTCCTGCCGATAATTGTGGAGCCGTAAGTTTACGAGTTATTCATCTTTACGGTGGGTCAAAAAGAAAATATAGTTATCTCGGAGACATCGTTCGCTGTGTCGTTGACCGCGCCGACCCAAACGGCTTAGTTAAAGACAGCGAACAAGTTTTGGTTGTTGTTATCAGAACAAAAAAGGAATTTCGACGAAAAGACGGATCATATATCCGGTTTTCCGACAACGCCGGTGTTATTATCGATACCGCCAAAGATAAAAATCCCAAAGGAACAAGAATCTTTGGTCCCGTGGCCCGCGAATTAAAAGATTTAGGTTTTAATAAAATAGTCTCCATGGCCAAAGAAGTGGTTTAAAATTTTTATGAAATTTAAAAAAGGCGATGAAGTTATAGTGACCCTAGGCAAAGATAAAGGCAAAAAAGGAAAAATCGAAAAGGTTGTTCCTAAAAAAAATGCCGTTTTTGTGGCTGGCGTTAACGTTTATAAAAAACATAAAAAAAGCCAAGGACAAGATAAATCAGGGGGGATAATTGACATTATTAAGCCCCTTTATGTGGCTAAGATTCAGCTGATTTGTCCCAAATGCAAGAAGCCGACAAGAATTGGTATAAAAATAGAAGCCAAGCAAAAAATAAGAATTTGCCGGAAATGTGGGGAAAGGATTTAACTCATATGGCTAATTTATTAGATAAATATCGTCAAGAGGTTGCACCTAAACTAAAAACCGAGCTTAAACTGGGAAATATTCTGGCCGTACCTCGTTTGCTAAAAATTACGCTGAATGTGGGGGTAAAAGAAGCGTTAACCGACAAGAAAGTAATCGATAAAGTCGTCGAAGAAATTGGTCTTATCGCCGGGCAGCGTCCGGTAGTCAAAAAAGCCAAAAAGGCAATCGCGGGATTTAAGTTAAGACAAGGAGATCCGATTGGCGTGATGGCGACCCTAAGAGCCAAAAAGATGTATGATTTCTTCGAAAAGCTCGTCAAAATCGTTTTGCCAAGGGTTCGCGATTTCCGGGGCGTGGCGGAAAAATCTTTTGACCAGCAAGGAAATTTCTCTTTGGGGTTTAGTGAACAAATCGTTTTTGCCGAGATTGATTACGATAAAATAGGTAAAATCAGGGGACTTGAGGTAAATATTACGACATCAGCCAAAACCCCCCAAGAGGGTAAGAGATTATTAGAATTATTAGGTATGCCTTTTAAAGCGAGTTAATTTATATGGCCAAAGTATCAAATATTATCAAAAGTAGAGAAGAACCAAAATACCCGGTTCAGAAAAAAAACCGTTGTCAATTGTGTGGAAGATCCAGGGGATTTTTAAGAAGATTTAGTCTCTGCCGATTGTGTTTTCGAGAACTTGCCCACAAAGGCGAGTTGCCTGGCGTTACTAAATCATCTTGGTAAACTACGTTCAGTTTCATGAACGTAGTAAACATATATGAGATTTGATCCTGTTGCCGACATGATTTCGACAATTAAAAATGGCTACTTAGCCAAAAAGCCGTTGGTTGTGGTGTCTTACTCATCCTTTAAAAACGATATTGCCAAAGTTTTACTAGAAGAAAAGTACCTAAAGGATGTAGAGAAAAAAGCCGACGCTAAAAGCCATAAATTAGAATTGATTTTATCGCTAAGATACGAAAATAAAAAATCCGTGTTAAGCGATATTAAACAGGTTTCTAAAACCAGCTTGAAAGTTTACGTTTCTCACCATAAATTACCAAAAGTTTTAGGCGGCCTTGGCACAAGCGTCATTTCAACGCCGCAAGGAGTAATGTCAACGAGAAAAGCGAAAAAAATGAAATTAGGCGGAGAAGTTATTTGTCATATTTGGTAAAAATATATGAGTAGAATTGGTAAATTACCGATTGGTATTCCCGAGGGCGTTACCGTTTCCGCCGGAAGCGAAGTTATCGAAGTATCCGGACCAAAGGGCAGTTTAAAACAAGCAATTGTTCCCGGAATTAAGGTTTCTATCGAGGGAAAAAACGTTTTGGTGCAAAGAATTAAAGGCGATAAAAAAACAAAAGCGCTTCATGGTTTATATCGAAGTCTGATTAACAATATGATATACGGAGTTGATAAGGGTTGGAGTAAAACCCTAGAACTTACCGGCGTTGGTTATAAAGCACAACTAATCGCTGATGATTTGGCTTTAAGCCTGGGTTTTTCCCACGTGGTTAAATTTAAAAAGCCGCAAGGAATTACTTTTACGATTTTAGAAAAAGAAGGAAGAATTATCGTTTCTGGTTTCGATAAACAACTAATCGGCGAAACCGCCGCCAAAATAAGAAGACTTAGGCCTCCAGAACCATATAAGGGCAAAGGAATTCATTATTTAGGCGAAAAACTTAAAACAAAAGTTGGTAAATCGGCTAAAACCATTGGGACGACAACTAAGTAAAAAGGTAAGATTTTATCATATGACTAATTATCAATTTTTAAAACAAAAAAGACGAGCCAAGCGGGTAAGAGCGAGACTATCTTCTGTTGCTGCTAGGCCAAGGCTTTCGGTTTATCGTTCGAATCGCTATATTTATGCTCAGATAATTGATGATTCATCGGCCAAAACTTTAGTTTTTGCCCATCAAGGCGAGTTGGCAGAGAGTAAAGAGAAAAAATTGTCAAAAAGCCAAAGAGCCTATTCGGTTGGTAAAATTATTGGTGAGAAAGCAACAGCTAAAAAAATTAAAGAAGTCATATTTGATCGGGGTAAGTATAAATTTCACGGCCGGATTAAAGCTCTAGCCGATGGCGCTAAAGAAACAGGATTAAATTTTTAAAAAATTAGAAAGTTATGTATAACCAAAAAGGCGAAATAAAAGAATTTGAAGAAAAGGTTGTTCAAATCAATCGCGTTTCCAAAAAAACCAAAGGCGGAAACAAAAGGGGTTTTTCGGTCGTCGTGGTGATAGGTGATAAAAAAGGACGTGTTGGGGTGGGTCTTGGACAAGCGCCGGAAGTGGTAAGTGCGGTTAGAAAAGCAACCAGTTACGGAAGGAAACATCTTATCTTGGTGCCGCTTTTGGGAACCACCATTCCTCACCAAGTACGGCTTAAACTTGGGGCGGCAGAAGTTTTGTTAAAACCGGCGCCACCAGGCTCTGGAGTAATCGCCGGCGGTGCCGTACGAGCAGTGGTGGAACTTGCGGGAATTCGAGATATTTCTTCTAAGGTGTTAGGCACCAAAAACCAGGCGAGCAACGTCTATGCTACACTAGAAGGTCTAAGAAGACTAAGGCCTTTAAAAGAAGAAAAAATAGAAAAAGAATAATGAAACTTAATTCCTTACCAAAAACGGTTATTAAAAAGAAAAAAAGAGTAGGTCGTGGTCATGGCAGCGGGCGAGTAAAAACTGCCGGGCGCGGTACCAAGGGGCAAAAAGCCAGAGGCAGTATCAAGCCGATGTTTGAAGGCGGACAACTCCCACTTACCAAGAAGCTGCCTTTTAGCCGGGGCAAAAGCAGAAATAATCCTTTGGTAAAAACTCCCTTAATTATTAACGTTAAGCGTTTAAATCAGCTTCCATCAGGAACGGTTATTACGAATGAAAGTCTAATAAAATACGGTATTTTGTCTAAAAACTGCCAAAACGAACCGGTTAAAATTTTAGGAGAAGGGGAACTAAAAGTTGCCCTAACTGTGAAATTACCAACATCTCAAGGAGCCAAAGAAAAAATTGCCAAAGCCGGTGGAAAAGTAGAGGTTAAATAAAACTCATGAAAAAAATTCTAGAAGTCTTTATTAATGCCGTTAAGATACCAGATCTTAGACAAAAGATAATTTTTACGGCCATAATCTTAATCGTCTTTCGCGTTTTCGCGCATTTGCCTATCCCGGGGGTAAATACGATAGCCTTGAAACGTCTTTTTAATAGTAATCAGCTGTTGGGATTATTGGATATTTTTTCCGGCGGGACACTCGCTAACTTTTCCGTTATGGCGCTTGGTCTTAACCCTTATATCAATGCTTCCATCATCTTGCAGCTTTTGACCATGGTTTTTCCCCGCCTCGAGGAATTATCGAAAGAAGGGGAATTTGGACGAGCTAAAATCAATCAGTACACCAGATTTCTCACTGTTCCTTTGGCCGCCTTGCAAGCTATCGGGATGTATGCCATCTTGAAAAGCCAAAATATTATTGGCGTCTTATCACCCTTAACATTGATAGCGATGATTTTAACGATGACGGCAGGATGTTTACTTTTGATGTGGCTGGGCGAGTTAATATCGGAAAACGGCGTCGGAAACGGTATCTCTCTTTTAATCTTTGTCGGCATTGTCGGAAGACTGCCGGTGGCTTTTGGGCAAACACTTTCGGTTTTAACTGAGGAAAAAATTATTAATGCTTTAATTTTTTCCGTTTTTGCGCTTTTTGTAATTGCGGCAATTGTTTTGGTTAATGAGGGGACGAGACAGATAACCGTTTATTATGCCAAACGTATCAGAGGCAACCGTCTTTACGGCGGCCAAACGACCCATCTTCCGCTGCGGGTAAATCAAGCAGGAGTGATACCAATTATTTTTGCCGTTTCTTTAATTCTTCTGCCTTCGATGTTCGGGCGCTATCTGGAACAACTGCCAAACGCCCAAATTGCCAATTTTGCGCGCAGTTTTGTCCAAGTCTTTGATCCAGGAGGATTGGTTTACAATGTTACTTACTTTATTTTAGTAATTGGTTTTACCTATTTTTATACCGCCGTTACTTTTAATCCGACAAAAATCGCCGACGAAATGAGAAAATATGGCGGTTTTATCCCTGGGGTAAGACCGGGAGTACCGACTTCTAATTATTTAAATTTTATTTTAACCAGAATCACTTTAGCCGGCGCCGTCTTTCTTGGTGTTATTGCCGTTCTTCCTTCTCTAGCTAGGAATATAACTAATGTGGCTTCCTTAACTATCGGCGGCACCGGAATTCTAATCGTCGTCTCGGTAGTTTTGGAGACGACCAAGGTTTTAGAAAGCCAAATTGTCATGCGGCGCTATGATAAATTTTTAGAATAACGATAATATGAATTTGGTATTAATTGGCATTTCCGGGGCGGGAAAAGGAACCCAGGCTGACATGTTAGCCAAACAGTATTCTCTTAATCACATTTCCACCGGAGAACTTTTTCGTCAGGAGTACGAGGCAAAAAGTCCGGAAGGAATAGCGGCGTACAATTACTGGAGTAAGGGGAATTGGGTTCCTGATAGAGTAACCTTTGCTCTTTTAAAACTGCACTTAGATCGGGTCCAAAATGGTTTTGTTCTAGACGGGTTTCCCAGAACGCTCGCGCAATCTCAGATTCTTGATGATTATCTTTCCCAAAAGAATCAAAAAGTGGATTTTGTTATTTATTTAAAAGTCTCGGAAGAAGAGGCAATTGAAAGACTTCAAAATCGGGCTAAGCTTGATGAGAGAGACAAAGGTAAAAGCCGGGAAGATGAAACCGAAGAAATTATTAAAAAACGATTTATGTCTTTTCAACAAAGCATCGCGCCCGTTTTAGATTTTTACCAAAAACACGGCGTTTTAAAGGAAGTTAACGGAGAGCGAAGCATCGAAGAGATTTTCACAAATATCGTAAATATCGTCGAAAAAAATAATTTGTGATTATAATCTTTATCGGACCGCCCGGGGCGGGAAAAGGAACCCAAGCCAAACTTCTTTCGCAAAAATACCACCTGCCGCATTTTTCGATAGGAAAAATACTACGCGAAGAATTTGAAAAGGGGACGAAAGAGGGAATCGCCGCTTGGGAATATTGGGGGAAAAAGGGAATAAATGTACCAAGTCGGATTTCCTTTGCGCTCCTTAAAAAATACTTTCGGGCTAATAAATCTAATTTTATTTTAGATAATTTTCCTCGGACGAGAGCAAATCTTGTTGACTTAAAAAGGTACTTTAAAAAAAGAAATCTTACCGTTGATTTTGTTTTTCATTTAGGAATGAGGGAAAACGAGGGCATGACGAGGCTTTTAAAAAGAGCTAAATTTGACCAAAACCAAACCGGGAAAAAAAGGCTGGATGAAACCAAGCCTTTAATAAAAAAAAGGTTTACGATAGGTTATAAAAAAGAAATAGGAGGCATCATTAAATATTTTAAAAACCAGAAAGTTTTATATTTTATAAACGGTGCTAAGGATATACGAGATGTTAATCAAAATATTATAAATATCATAAATCTTCATGACAAAACAAAACGATAAAATAACCAAAATGACTAGCGGCGGGGCTATTCTTTCTCAAATTATGGAGGAAGCCCTGGATTTTGCCCAGGCGGGAGTCAGCACTTTACAAATTGAATATTTCGTCCGCGAAAAAATGGCTAAATTTAAAGTTGAGCCCTCGTTTACCAAGGTGCGGAGTTACCAATATTATATCTGCGCCTGTGTTAATGATGTCGTAGTTCATGGTATTCCGACTGATTATCAACTGCAGTTTGGAGATATTTTAGGACTAGATATCGGGGTTTTTAAAGACGGATATCATACCGATATGTCTTGGTCTAAGCTGATTTCCAAACCAGACGAGAATAATACCAAGTATCAAGAGAAGAATTTATTTTTACAAATCGGACAAAAAGCTCTTCTTAAGGCGCTAGAAACAGTAGGGGTGGGGAAAAGAGTTGGTCATATCAGTCGGGCCATCCAAACAACCATAGAAGCAGGTAAATACGCCGTGGTGAAGGAATTAGTCGGTCACGCCGTAGGTAAAACTTTGCATGAATACCCGCAGATACCCGGCGTGTTGTCTAAAAAAATAGAAGAAACCGAAGAACTTAAAATTGGTATGACGCTGGCCATAGAAGTGATTTATACCATGGGAGAATCAGATATTGTTTATAAAAATGATGACGGCTGGACAATTGCGACCAAAGACTATAGTCTAGCGGGTCTTTTTGAAGTTACCGTGGCAATTACGAAGGATGGGCCTTTGGTGTTAACACCATTTGCTAGGTTGTTAAATCAACAATAATTTAGTATAATCAAGTCAGACTTGATATAATCGAGACTCGATATAATTTTCAATTATTGCTGATTACTCAGTCAGCAATTTTTGTTGTTTACCAAAAAAACTATACTTATGGTTCATCAAGGTACTTTTGAAGTTGAAGGCATCGTTACGGAGTCTTTACCCAACACGCTTTTTCGCGTACGGTTAGAAGACCAATCGATGGTACTTTGTCATATCTCAGGAAAAATGCGCATGAATTTTATTAAAATTCTTCCTGGAGACAAAGTCAGATTGGAAATGACCCCTTACGATAAAGCGAAAGGAAGAATAGTTTTTCGTTACAAGTAACAAAAGTTTAAACGTTTAAATGTTTAAAAGTTAATATGAAAGTGCAAGCATCCGTTAAAAAACGTTGTCTTAAGTGTAAAATTATCAAAAGAAGGGGTGTGGTTTATGTTATTTGCCAAAATCCTAAGCATAAACAGAGACAGGGATAATAATTATGGTACGTATTGCCGGCATTGATTTAAATCTAAGTAAAAGAATCGATATCGCTTTAACTAAGGTTTATGGGATAGGCAGATCTAATGCCCAAAAGATCTTAAAATCGGCTGATGTTTTAGGTCATAAACGTACCAAAGATTTAAACGAGGAAGAAGTAAGTCGTATTCAAAAAATAGTCGATAGCATAAAAGTTGAAGGCGATTTAAGAAGAGAAGTTGCCGATAACATCAAAAGGTTAAAAGAGATCGGTTCGTATCGAGGCATGCGCCACAGTCGTAACCTGCCATCGAGGGGACAAAGAACCAGGTCTAATGCTAGAACCAAACGGGGGAAACGGGTAACAATCGGAGCGATTAAAAAGGAAATCGCCCAAAAAATGGGTATTGCTGTTCCAACCGAAGAGACCGAAAAAATAAAGCAAAATAATTAATATGACAATAGCTAGCGCCCAAACCAAGGCGACACCAAAAACCAAAAATAAAACTATGATCCCAAGGGGCCGCGTTTACGTTACGGCCACATTTAATAATACTTTGGTGAGCATAACCGACGAAAAGGGAAATACTATTTGTTGGGGAAGTTCTGGAGCCTCTGGGTTTAAGGGAGCGAGAAAGGCAACACCTTTTGCCGGAACGACCGCCGTTGATGCGGTTGTCCGTAAGGCGCAAGCCCGAGGACTAAACGAAGTAGAAGTTTATATTAAAGGTCCAGGAGCTGGTCGCGATGCTGCTTTAAGGGCAATCCGAGCTGCCGGACTTTCTATTTCGCAAATAGCCGACGTCACGCCGATTCCCCATAATGGCTGTCGGCCGAAAAAAAAGAGGAGAGTTTAACTATGGCTCGCTACACCGGTCCGAAAAACAAAATAGCCAGGCGCGAAGGAGTAAATTTAGGCTTAAAAACTCTACCACCAAAGGTAGAAAAAAGACTCGGAGTTTTGCCCGGACAGCACGGAAAAAAGGGACGACGGAAAGTTTCAGAATTTGGATTGCAGCTGAGAGAAAAACAAAAGGTAAAATCCATTTATGGGGTATTAGAAAAACAGTTTCGGAAATATTTTGTCATAGCCGCTAAGTCAAAAAGCGCGACCGGAGAAACCTTATTGACGATTTTAGAAAGACGCTTAGATAACGTCGTTTATCGTTTAGGAATGGCGCCAACGAGAGCCGCGGCAAGACAAATAGTGGCACATCGGCACGTTTTAGTTAATAATAAAAAGGTAAACATTCCGGCCTATCTGGTAAAAGCCGATGACGTTATCGTTTTAGATAATAAAGCCAGTAGTATTCCCGAAGTCAAAAAACTTCTGGCGGAACAAAATATGACCATCCCTTCTTGGTTAATTAAAAAAGGCGGCGCCGGGAAAGTTGTCAAAATCCCAACGAGGGCAGATATCGATGCAACTGTAACAGAACAATTAATTGTCGAATTCTATTCGAGATAGTTACGCGACCAAGATCGCGAGAAAGGAAAATTATGGTAAACATAAACTTTAAAGTAAAAAAAGACCAGGAAGAAAAAAATTACGCCCGTTTTGTAATCGAGCCGTTGGATCAAGGATACGGTCAAACCCTAGGAAATTCCCTACGGCGTATTCTTCTTACAAGCCTAGAAGGAGCGGCTGTTACTTCCGTGAGAATTGAAGGGGTAAAACATCAGTTTTCGACTTTGACGGGACTCAAAGAAGACATCGTTGAACTGGTCTTAAATATTAAAAAACTGCGGCTAAAAATTTTCGAAGGGGAAAGCCACGCCTTGAAGTTAGCTGTAAAAGGACCAAAAGTCATTACGGCTAAGGATATCGAGGCTCCAGCGGGCGTAGAGATTGTTAATAAGGATCTCTATCTCGGAACGCTTTCCGAAAAAAGTTCTTTAAATATTGAATTTACGGCCGAAAAAGGCTACGGCTATTCGGTCGCGGATGAAAGAAAAACCAACACGATCGGCGTTATCACTGTCGACGCCCTATTTTCACCAGTTGTCCGGGTGAATTATCGAGTTGAAGCCACGCGTGTTGGCAGAATGACTAATTTAGATAAATTAATTTTAGAGCTTTGGACCGATGGTACGCTTGATCCGGAAGAGGCGCTAAAAGCCGCGGCCAAGATCCTCGTTTCCTATTTTTTACAAATCTATGAACCAAAAGCACCGCAGGAAGATACCAGCGTCGTCGTGACTCCACAAATCTCAGACGAAATTCTTAAAATGACCGTCGAGGAATTAGACCTTCCGACGAGAATAACTAATAGCTTAAGAAACGGTGGTGTTGAAACCATCGGCCAGCTTC
>JACPZF010000030.1 GCA_016195615.1 Candidatus Gottesmanbacteria bacterium
ATCTAAACGGATGCCAGGAATCATATATGTTACCTCCCAACCCATCATATTCCTGGCCGAATATCTGTAAAGCGGTATTACGATAATTTACAAATCTCTGTTTATCGGAAAACTGTATACTATGTGCTGACCTCCCTACAGAGTTGGGTTGGGTCGCCATTGACAGCATGATTTTGGGACAACATTTATTGAAGCAACCCGAGATATTACACGACGATCCAAAAGAGGAATTGATACGAACGGGATATGCTAAATATCTAATTCGAAAAATAAATGAAGGAAGATTATTAGATATTGTTTATCCTTATAATGTTGCGAAGCATATTATTTTACCTGCTCTCCACAACGCATTGTGGCACAAGTCTTTAGTTAGAGGCGTTAAGTCTTAGATAACCTTCTTTTCTTATAATTGGTGAATTTGGTTGACTTTTAAGCTAAATTCACCAAATATTGACAAAAAGTGGTGAATTTAGTAGAATACAGGTATGGCAATATCGAATCTTTTTCAAAAACGTATCGAGACATTAAAACGCAAATATGACTCCTTATCAAAAGGCAAGGAAAGCTTATTGCGAATAATTGATGAATCAGAAATTCCGGAAAGCGTCTATAACTCCAATGCCATTGAAAACTCGACACTAACCCTTAAAGAAACAGAAAAAATTCTTCTGGAAATGGAGGTGTCTAGAAATATTTCACTTCGCGAAGTATTTGAAGCCAAGAATCTAGCAAGAGTAATGGATTATGTAAAAATAAAAGCTTTGGAAAAAGAACTCGACGAAGAGCTGATATTATTCCTGCATAAAATGCTAATAACAGGTATTAAAGATCAGATTGCCGGGAGATTTAGAAAAAAAAATGAATATGTTAGGGTTGGTTCTTTTATTGCTCCGTCGCCAGAACATATTGAACGAATGGTCGAAGTCTTGATGCTAGACTATAAAAGTGATGTAACTTCGTTTTTCTTAGATAAAATTGCCAAATTTCATCTCGAATTTGAAACAATTCATCCATTTATTGATGGTAATGGAAGGATTGGTCGGGTTTTGGTTAATTATCAGTTAATCCGTTTTGGTTTTCCAGCGATAATCATCAGGGATAAAGAAAAACAGCTATACTACAGTAGTTTTCAACAGTATCGCGATGACAAAAAAACAGCAAACGGAGAAAGGGTTTTTACCCTTGCCTTATTGGAATCTTTAAATAAACGGATTACATATCTTGAAGGTAAAACAATTATGACTTTGTCTAAATATGCAGAAAATAAACAGGTTTCTTTCCGTTCACTTTTAAACTCCGCCAAAAAACAGTCAATTAGTGCTTTCAGAGAGAAAGGGGTTTGGAAAATTGGTGTTAGTTAATTCGTAAATTCCTGCACAAACATTTCGCCGTAGATCCCGGCGTTGATAACGCCGATTCCCACTTTGCCAAAATCAGCATTTAAAATATTGGCCCGGTGCCCGGGACTATTCATAAGGCCAGCGTGGGCAATTTCCACATTGGGCGCAAAAGCGAGATTTTCACCTGCAGTTTCAAAAGAAATTCCGGCATTTTTTAAGCGATCAAAAGGAGATAAGCCTTCCGGAGAATTATGCGAAAAATAGCCTCGTTCCAGCATATCTTTGGCATGGGCCCGGGCCACGACCGCGAGTTTTTCGTCAAAAATTAAGGATCTCGTGCCCTGGTCTTTTCTTTCTTTATTAACTAGGCCCCACATCATTTGTTCAGAAGAATTGTCGACGGAATAACTGTTGGTTTTAAAACGCAGATCAACATTTTCCTTACCTTCGGGTTTAACGGTTAAAAAATTTAATGTTTCGTTTAGGGCGCCGCCGAATATTTGATTGATTTGCCGCTCTAAGTTTTGAGTTTTTAAAACTAGGGGACCACCAAGCCTCGATGACAAAACCGCGCTTTTGACCGCGGGATTAACCGGCAGCGAAATAATCAGAGTTAAAATAAAAGCGACTAAAACAATGCCGTTAGTAAGCGAAGGAACAAAACCTAGAGCCTTATTTAAATTATTGACCAAATAGGCCTTGGGGATTTTATTGACCACGGCAGTGGCGATGGTAGAAAATATGGCCTCGCCAAGAAGGCCGGCAAGAAAAAATCCACTGGCGTTGGCAATGCCTTTGGGAAGAGAAAAATTAGCCACCAAAAGGAAGGAAAAAAAAGAATAGAATTTCAAAGCGGAAATAAAAGAAACAACGAGACTTAGGAGCTCAAACATTTTACTTAAAAAATTATCCCCTAGGCCCTCTAAAAAATACCAAAACAAAACGACGATGATAATTAAATCCACCCAATTCCCATGCAAGAAAGGAAAAGAAGCCGGCAACATAATTCTATTTTAGATCTTTTTCTCGCTTTGGCAAATGGGTAAAAAGTGTTAAAATAACGCCAACCAAACCAATAATTTATGATTTCACTATCTCTTAGGATTAAAACCTTCTTAAAAACAGCTAGCAATAAACAGATCGCCGCGACAATTACCGCGATAATGCTTTTTCTTACGCTTAGTACCTATTGGTTTATTTTACGCGATTTGCCGTTTCCTACAAAGCTTAGCAATAGACCTTCGGAGACGACGAAAATTTTTGACCGCAACAATGTTTTGCTTTATCAAATCTACGTCGGGCAAAATCGCACGATTGTGCCTCTTAACCAAATTCCCGATTCTTTAAAAAAAGCGACGATTGCCATCGAAGATAAGGATTTCTATCGACACCAAGGCATTAATGTCATCCATGGCATGTTTCGGGCGGTTAAAGACATGGCGTTATACCGCAAAAATCTGCAAGGAGGATCAACGATCACCCAACAGTTAGTAAAAACGACCCTTCTTTCCTCGGAAAGGACGCTAAGGCGCAAACTTAAGGAAGCACTGCTAGCTCTGCTGGTGGAAAAACTTTATTCTAAAGATCAGCTTCTCGAAATGTATTTAAACCAAGTGCCCTACGGCGGAACAGCTTGGGGAGTAGGCGCGGCGGCGGAAAAATATTTTGGTAAAAAGGTAAATCAACTTACTTTGGCCGAAAGCGCTCTTTTAGCCGGCCTTCCCGCAGCGCCCTCCTACTATTCGCCTTTCGGCAACCATCCGGAACTTGCGACCAAGCGTCAAGCCGAAGTTCTAAGACGGATGCGGGAAGATGGCTATATTACTAAAGACGACGAAGAGAGAGCCATGTTAACAACACTAACTTTTAATTTAAAAAAAGAAGAAATCAAAGCGCCCCATTTTGTCATGTATGTTAAAGAGATACTGGAGAAAAAATACGGCGGAGATTTAGTCGAGCGCGGCGGTTTACAAGTGACCACGACGCTAGACTATAGCATCCAAAATTTTGCCCAACAGACAGTGGCTACCGAAGTTGCCAAATTAAAAAATCTTGACGTTGGCAACGGCGCTACGCTGGTAACGCGGCCAGCTACCGGCGAAATTCTCGCCATGGTCGGCTCGCGCGATTATTTTGATCTTGCTCATGACGGCAACGTCAATGTAACTTTAGCTCTTCGCCAGCCCGGCTCGGCGATTAAACCGATAAACTACGCTGTAGGCCTGATGAAAGGTTATACGCCCGCGACACTTTTTATCGACAGTCCAACTTGTTTTGCCAACATTGCCGGCCAAAGGGCCTATTGCCCGGTTAACTACGATGCTAAATGGCACGGTCCGGTACAGCTGCGTTTTGCTCTGGGAAATTCGTTTAATATTCCCGCGGTAAAAATGCTGGCGTTAAATGGCGTTCACGACATGATTGCGACGGCTTCAGCCATGGGAATTTCGACTTTAAGCGATGAAAGCCGTTATGGTTTATCGCTAACACTAGGCGGCGGGGAAGTAAAAATGGCTGAAATGGCAACAGCTTTTGGCACTTTTGCCAATGCCGGTGTTAAAAAGGACCTAGATCCCATTTTAAAAGTCGTCGATAGTACCGGTAAACTATTAGAAGAGAACAAAGAGGCCATTTCTTGGAATCAGAAACCGAAGCATTCGCTTTTAGACATAAGTGGCACCCGCGTCCTGCCGTTTGAGGTCGCTTTTCTCATTTCGCATATTCTTTTAGATAACAATGCTCGGAGTCAGGCTTTTGGCGAAGATAATTTGTTAAGAATTCCAAGTCATCCCGCGGTGTCGGTTAAAACCGGAACGACCGATGACAAAAGAGATAATTGGACGATTGGCTACACGCCTTCATTTTTAACCGTGGTTTGGGTGGGAAACAACGATAACACTCCCATGAATCCGTATTTAGCGTCAGGCGTTACCGGCGCGGCGCCGATTTGGCATAAAATTATGTCTTTTGTTTTAAAAAGTAAGCCCGATGAGTGGCCGTTGATGCCGGCTAATATTGCGGGTTTACAAGTTTGTAGCCTTTCGGGAAAGTTGCCCGGAGATTCGGGTTGTCCCACCAGATTTGAATATTTTATTCGCGGTACTGAACCCAAAGAAATAGAGGAGGTAAAGAGAAAGATCTTAGTCGATAATACCACTCATAAAATGGCCAAACCCGGACAGACCGATAATGTTAGTGAGGAAGAACACGTCGTTGTTAAAGATGCTTTCACCGGGTATTGTCTTGATTGCTCTCACGACAACGACGAGCCGGCCATGATCAGTAAGTGGAATTATTAATTAGTATTAGCTTTCACAAGAGTACTTTTCTTATAACACTATCCTAGAATTTTACTTTTAAGTCTGGCGAAAAAACCTGGTTCTCTGCCTCTAGCCAATGCTCTTCTTATCTCTGCTTCCTTCGCGGCACGGCCTAAACTAATTTTTGAGCAGTTAATGCTATAGCATTAACTTGAAGGAAATTAAATTTGACTTTTACGAATAAAAATAATTAAATTAATAATGTGAGTCATAGAGCTAATTTTATAGTCAAAAAATTTTTAAGCCAAGAAAATCTTCTTAACATTCTTCGTCTCGGCGGCCTGTTAACCGTGGCGATTTTAGCCCCTAATTCTCTACGGATTCTTAAGCCTCTATTTTTAAACGAAAAGGAACGAGAAGAATATTATCCCTATTCTGTTTCTAACGCCGCTACCAAACTATGGCGGAAGGGATTGGTGGAAGTTAAAGAAACGAACCAAGGATACGCTGTAAAACTTACAGTGAAGGGGCAAGAAAAAATCCTACAATTCGAATTGAACTCTTTGGAAATCAAAATACCAAAAATCTGGGACGGTAAATGGCGCATGGTTTTTTTCGATATTCCCGAAAGGCTTAAAAAGCAAAGAAATTTTATTTGTAAGAAACTAAAAGAGATGAATTTTTATTCAATGCAGGAGAGCGTTTTTATTCATCCGTTCCCCTGCGAAAATGAAATTGAATTTATCCGTGAAGTAATCGGCGTACCGCACGATGTAAAAATAGGCACGTTAGAAAAGGTAGAAAACGATGAGGAATTAAGGAGAATTTTCCGCCCGATACTATTTAGGCAAAAATAAATTATTCTTAAATGAATTTTCGACTAATTGATGCTATAGCACTGATTAAGAGAATTTAATAAACGTTTTTTGCTATCCCCGCAAAAAACGACGAGCCGGGGATGATTAGTAAATGGAATTATTAGTGAGTTCAAAGATTGAATTTTTTACGCAATTCGAAATCTCCATTTGGAGCTAAAGATGTATCCCATATTGGATCGGGTAAAGCAAAAGTGATATCAAGAGCAGAAAAATCAACTTCTACTGTCTTATCTTTGCGCAATTCTCTTATTTGGCCAGGCGAAAGGTATTTTTTTGATTCTACGTCCTCGCTAGATAAA
>JACPZF010000031.1 GCA_016195615.1 Candidatus Gottesmanbacteria bacterium
ATTAGGAGAGCTTATTGAAAATATCTTCGAATACATCAGCTATTACAACAACGCCAGAATCCAACTCAAACTGAAAATGTCGCCATTTCAATTTAAACAAAAAGTCTTAGAAAGTGTTCTTGAAAAACGGGGTACTTGACAAAAAGACAAAAAGCCTGCGGCACCGTTACGCTTATTAGAGGAATATACAATTGCCTTGTTGACACCGGTAATGTGGTCGATGAAGACAAAATAAAAAGGCTATTGGCGAAAGAAAATTTATCGCCAAAAAAAATAAATTTCGTCATCAATACCCACGGCGATATCGACCATGTAGGCTGCAATATGCTCTTTAAGCAATCTGTTTTTATTAGTGGACAAGATGTTTATCGCGGTGATATTTATAGCCCTTTAACTGATAATTATGAAATTGAGCCAGATATTCATGTCGTTTCCACGCCGGGGCATAGCATTGAAGATATTTCTGTGGCAGTTAAAACCGAAAAAGGCTTAGTGGTAGTTTCCGGCGATTTATTTGAAAATGAGGACGATCAAGAAAACGGCGCGTGGAAAGTCTTTAGTAAGTATCCCAAACACCAGGTTCTAAGCAGAACAAAAATCCTCAAAATAGCTGATTACATTATTCCCGGACACGGAAAGATATTCAGAGTAAAATAAATCACTAATTAAAAAGGGATGTCATCTGGATTAAGCTCTTCAACTATTTCGTCCGATTCTGTTGTATAGGAATATAAAGCGTAAGTTCTAATATCCTTTTCTAGTTCAATCGTAAACAAGTAATCTCTTATAAATATTTTTACTGGAAAATCTTTATGATTTCTGGTTAAAAGAAATAATCCTTTATATCTTTTAAGACAACAGGCTAAGCAGAAATCAACAACAGAAACACCTTCGCTGTCAAAACCATACTCCTCAATAGTTGGTTGAATTAAATTAATTGTTGACTGATCTAATGGTAAAATTGCCTCTATAATTTGATTAAATAAAGCAGACTTTTGTTTTAAAATATCTTGATGTTTAGTCCGTATGAATTCCGCTTTTACGAGATCGATTGAAACCAAAGTACAATTATTTTTCTTTACTTGAGTTAGAAATTTAATGTATTTGTTTTCGTTACTGAAGTAATCAATAAGAAAATTACTGTCGATTAAAATAGTCGAATTAATAGGTAACTTGAGGTTGGTTTCCATAAGGCTCACTTTCCTTATCCATCGCTCTTTTTAATTTTTGGGCAAGTTTTCTGATAGCGTTGATATTTAAACTTTTTCCTTTTTTAATTACTTCTTTTGCGTCAATTCTTTTAATGATCAATTTTTGTTTTTTCATGTTTTTAGTATAGCAGATAGAAATAAGTTAGTCGATCAGATGATTTTCCCAAATCGCGTCGGCGATTTTTTGCGAAAAAAGCATACCGCCTGGACCTGATGGATGTAAATGATCACCGCTCATATATTGCAAAAGACCGTTTCCGTCACTCCCCAAAGAGGCATGATAGCTATCGGCAAGGGGATAGTGCTCGCTTCCTGCAAAATTAATAATATTTTGGAGATATTTTTTAATGGTATTGGTTTTGGTTAATTTCCCGGCCGCGTCCCAATTCAAAACGCCATCGCCAAAAACATTGGCGTTAGGAGCAATGGTTGCCGCCAAAATAATTTTAGTTTGCGGAGAAGCTGTTTTAATCGCATCGATCATTTTAGCAATCGTCAGCCAGTGTCGATCTATATCGTTTTGCCCATCGCCCCAGGGATTATAGGCAAAAGATTCAACAACTACGATGTCCGGGCGGCGGGAAAGAAGCGAAGGGTATCTTGTTCCCATTTGATCAAAATCATTGGTCAGACGATGTAAACCAAACTCGGCGTCGGTGGCCGGATCGCCGTAATTTAAAAGATTAAAATGAGCATAAGGATAATATTGATGCAAAGCGGTTTTTAAATGCCACATTTCCTGACCCAGCGTTTCTACCATTGAGTCGCCTAAGACGGCGATGGTGTAGCTTTTGATAGTTGGGGAATTTGGGGAAATTGGGGGAACTGGGGAGGGCGATGAAGAGATTGGTTCGGGCGTTGGCAAAGCGGTTGTTATTCCTAAAACTTGAGGATTGGGATTGTTTTCAATTTCCTCTTTGCTGGGGAAATGCTTAATATTCTCATTTTTGATCAGTCTGCCGAAAGTAATCAACGGTTCATTGGGAGTAAAAGTCTCCTCCGCAAAAACAAAGAGAGGAAAAATAAGGGTTGTAAAAATTATAAAAGTTGTAAGCTTGGTTGAAAAAAGATGCATTATTTTATTGTAAGCAGATTGCGGCGTTGGCGTCAAAGAAAAAGAGGCCTAAAAAGTAAGCTCGTAAATTTTAGTATTGCCCGATTGAAAAATAATTCTTCCCAATTTGTTAAATTTTTCTTCTTTTATCCCAGGGTATTTTTGGTGTTCAAGAAGGCCTACAAAGACTAATTTAACGTTATATTTACTAAGTAAATTTTTCGTTTCCAAAAGATCGCTAGAGGTATAAATTTTTTTGACTTCCTCAACGCGTTTTCCGGCTTCATCGTAGCCGCCGCGCCAGAGCCATTCGTGCACCGGCCATCCTAAAACCGTAGACAGTCCGGTGTTAGCAGAAACTCGAGAATAATCCGTGTAGCTCTCGCCGACAGCTTCTATAATAATTGGTCTTTCTGTCTGCTGGTTTAACCAAAAAATCGCTTGATAATCGTCGAAATAGAGTCGCTGTAAGTAGGAAAGTCCATAGAGACCCTTATAAACTTTTAAACCATTAAAATAGGAATTGACGGAAAAATAGGGGTAGATTAAGACTAAAAACAAGAGAACAAAGAGTATTAAATAGTAAGTATTAAGTATTAAGCCTTTAATTAAAGATAATTTTTTAAACAGGGGTTTTAAGGAAAATAATTTAAAAATAATATAACCAGAAGCCAAAGAGAGCATAATAAAAGCCTGATAACCAAGCTTAAACATGGTATTGGCGCGGTAGTGTTGGGGATAAATATCTTTGATGTAGAAAAATTCAGGAAAGATAAGAAGGGCGGTAGAAAGAATGGTCATAAGTAAGACGAAGACATCGGAATAGGAAAGTGAGTTTGTCATTCTGGCAAGCGAGCGAAGCGAAGCGCGCCCAGAATCGATTCTGGAGTCCCCCTCGACAAGCTCGGGGTCCCCAGAATGACGATGCAGTAAAAGAAAGATAAATCCCGCCACACAGTAGTAAAGGGAGGGAAAAGAGCACAAACAGTACGACTAGAAGAATTAAAGAATTAAAGAATTTAAGTATTAACGAATTTAGATTGGGCCAGTAATGTTGGTAGTAAATATATAAAAAAACTAACGCCGAGAGGCCAAAATAAATCAGACCGTCCCAAGCATTGGTCATGTACATGATGGCGAGGAGAAAGCCTAATAAAGTCAAAAGTAAAAGGTCAAAAGGCAAAAGTTCAGGTAAAAAGTCAAAAGTTTTAGTACTTTTTATTTTTGACGTAGATAAAACTAAAGATAGTAGTAGGGCAATTGTTAGCAATACAAAAGGTATATCCAAAACATGGCCGTGTAAATCGGAAACCACAAAAGAATAGCTGGGAAACTCGTGAATGGCAAAGGGGATAAAGCGCGTGGCATTGGGATACCAGTAAGCCGAAAAATCAATGCCTTTCCCCAGAAGCTGCCAAAAAGGAATGGGTTTGTCAGCCGGCAAATAGCCTTTGGTAAAAGCATAAATAGTGTGTAAGTTGCCGGCAAGAGTAACGAGGAATGCTGTAAGTAAAGAAAAAATAATAGTAATAATATTGTCATTGCGAGCGACCACGTTCGTGTGAACCGAACGTGGGAGCGAAGCAATCTGGTTTCTATCGTCATTCTGGGGACCCGCCAGAAGGCGGGGACTCCAGAATCTGATTCTGGACAAGCCAGAATGACGGGTTAAGATTGCTTCGTCCGATGACCATAAAACACGTCCTCGCAATGACAAGGAGGAAGCTATTAAATTAATAGCTATTGAAAAAGATCCCGTAAAAGTGAAAGCAAAAATAGTTGAGAGCATTAAATTAAAAGTCACCGCAGGGTCAAGGTTGGAAAGTTTGGTTAAAACCGCCGTCACCAGGTGGCCGAAATAATAATAGTTAATAAAATTGTCAGAAGTAGCGCTAGCGGCTTTAACCAACCACATATCCGGCGGGGGAAAATAGATGGAGTGTAAAATAGAGTTGATAAAGCCAAAATCCATGAACTTTTCGAGCCCTTGGATGTCTGATTGGTGGCCTTTAACAAAAGCCCAAAAGACAAAAGTGGCAGAAAATATGACCTCTTCGAAAATTATTATTTTAATGAATGTCCAATTATTTTTTAATCTCGCCGACAAATCAATTTTTGCCGCCGCGGGGTTTTTTTGCCACCAGATAAGATTTAAAAACACCAAGCCAAAAAGAATTAAATATAAAGAAGGCTGACCAAATGGTAGAAGATGGAGAAAGCCTAAAAGCCAGGCCAAATAGGATAAAACAGCAATACCGATAATTTTGGCAAAAATATAACCGCGGTCTTTGAAGTTGGTAAAAAGCCTATTAGTAAAAGGAAAAAAAATCGTGCCGATTAAAAAAATAATCGACCACCACGATAAAATGTAAGGAAAATCTTGGAAGAACATATAATGATTATAATTGCTATATCATCCCAGCGAAAGCGGGGAACTATTGAGCGTCATTCTGGTAAGTCGAGCGAAGCGAGACGCATCCAGAATCCGCCTTCGTCAAGACTACGGCGGATAGATCAGATTCTGGACAAGCCAGAATGACAAGAGCCTACATTAAAAATGTAAAAACCAGTTTCCGGATTTTCATAAACTAGGGGAAATTTTTTTTGCCAAAAATCAAGGTTAAAATTGGTTGCCTCATCTTTAATCTCGGTGCTGATAGTAACAAAGTCAACTTTTAATTCTTTAACCATCTCGCAGACTTTTATGGTGTCGTTAGCGAGGTAGAGCTGTCGCTGTTTTTGATCGCGGCTGGTGGTATCGTAGCCAGCTGACCAGGAGAAATACGGCCAGCCTAAAACAATTTTCCGGCCTGCCAGAGAGGCGGGGTGATAAAGCCAAAAAGAATTAGCAAAAATAGCCTGTTTTGGCGTGTTGTTTTCAATCCAGCTGATATCTTTTTTTTGCCGCAAATCGGGCAGGCCAAAGTAACTGTCATTTACGGCTGGGAAAAAATCAAGGAAGCCGGAAATGGTGAGAAAGAACAGTAAGATTATGGCGAAGACGGGTGACAGCGTGAGTCTTGTCCGGGGATTTTTTTCGCTTTTTTCGAAAAAAACTCCTCCGGCAAGACGAGCGCTGGCAGGACCCGTGGTTTTGCTAATAAAATACGCCGCATAAATATTTAAAATAATAACCACAAAGTTAAAAAACTTGTGATTGGTGTTTAAATCTGGACTAAAGGAAATAAAATTTCCTAGCAAAAAAGGCAGAAGAAGAAAAAGAAATAAAAAACGGGCTTTTTTGTCGGCCAGGAAAAAACCAAGGAGCGCCAAAAAGGGAGTTAGGCCAAAATTAAAAAGCCAAAAGCGGAAAAAATCAACCACGCTATGCCCGCCGAAATTGTAAAAAAAAGGCTGGAAGTGAATTTTGGCTTCGGAGACAAAAGAGCCGCCGGATTGGAAGTAGAGGATTTGGGGAAAGGCGAGAAGAAAGGAAGTAAGGAATAAAGGTATTAAGGAATCCCGCCTTCGCCAAGGCTTCGGCGGGCGAGTAAAGTATTTGGGTATTAAAAAAATAAATATAGGAAAAGATAATATGGCGATCAAAAAGACTCCCGAGTGGACCATTGGCAAAAGACCAATGGTTAAGCCAAGTAACAAAAAGGACATTTTACTATATATTGCTTTTACGTCATTCTGGCCCCTCGGTCCTGAGAACCTCGGGATCGAAGGACTTGTCCAGAATCTGTTACTTCTTTGATTCTGGAGTCCCCCGCCTTCGGCTGGGTCCCCAGAATGACGAAACAGCAGTATGTAAACAATTAAAAAGATTAAACCAAGAGCAAAAGCAAAATGCCTTTGATTGGTGTAAACATTTAAATTCCAAAAGGCGGTAATAATGCCCCTGTCGTAGGGCCCAAAGGCCAAAAGCTCTTTACTTTGGATAATTTGAGTAAACCACATTTTTAAAGCGGCTAGGTAATCCCCCTTGGCCAAGGCTTCGGGGGACAAGGGGATCTTTTTAAAAATATTGAGAAAAGCAAAAGACGAGTTAAAAAGAGTCAAAATGACAGCTATTACTCCGATGCTTTTTTTCTTAAATACTAAAACTCCTAAGGAATAGATTAAAAGCAAAAACACGGTAAAGGAGAGAATGCTGGGAATATTTATCGCGAAACTAAGTGGTAGTCCTAATTTTTCCAAAAGAGCGACTTGGAAATCGAAAAGGAAATGGTAGCGAATGGGTTCGCCGGGGAAAAGGGGATACTCCGGAGGAAAATTAAAGCCCGTAAAAAACGATTTTATTAAAGGAATATGGGCGCCAAAATCGCTCCAGAGCTTGCCGGCAATTAGAGTTTGGCCGCTTTTTGCATCAAACCAGATGGTTTTAAAAAATAAAAAAGAAGAGAAAAAAGACAATAATAGTAATATCAGTAAATCAGTAATCTCAGTAATGCTGGATATAAGTTCTTTAAGTATTTGCCAAATGGTTTTTTGATAATAAAAAAAGATGGGGAAAAGAAGTAAAAAAGGTAAATACAAAAACCAGGAAGAGAGAGGTAAAAGAGGGTACGCTAGAAAAAAAATGACGGTTAAAAAAAGCGTCCCCAGAAGATAAACGAGGCTGATTTTAACCAAGAAAGGCAGAGTTTTGGGAAAAAAAGAAAGGAAAATAAGGCCGAGAAGAAAACTATAGAGAAAGAATAAGAGAAACATAATGTTAAGTCAAAAGTCAAAACTCAAAGGTCAAAAACTTAGGTAATTAATTCTGAGATTTTCCGGCCGACTTCTAAGGCGTAATTAGTGCCTCTGTCCCAAGGGTAGACCGAATCTAAATTGGCAAAATATAAATTGGCCAATGGGATTTTGCCAAAAGGCCTGATTTGCGAATAATTTTTCAGAAATACCGGCTGGGCGAATGGGCCGACGAACAATTTTAAATTTTTTCCGCCAGTTGGCGGATTAAATTCAAATCTGGGATTTATTTTTTTTAGATACGGCAAGTAGATTGACAAAAGCTCTCGCGCTGTTTTTTTAAAGTAGGAATGGTCCGAAGGTAAATAATTGCTAACATATAAAATATGATTTCCTCCGTAATATTTTTTATCGATAAAGTTAGTATGTTGGACAACGCATAAAAAGGGAAAACTTGGCTCATTGATATTTAGCCAATAGGTATTCTTCAATAAAGGTTCTTTTAATTCTAAAACTAAATTCAGGGCGTGAAGGTGGGGAATTGAATTGAGCGTTTTGACGTAAGACTTGGGTAAATTAGGAACTAATTTGGTAAAAATAGGGGTAGGAAGAGTGGAAATAATCGCGTCAAAGACTGGACCCTCTTTTGCAAATTGCTGAGGTCGCCCTGATAAATTTTCTGCGGCGTCAAGTACGTTCATGAAACTGAACGTACCGACTCCTCGAAAATTTACAGGGCTCCCCGCAATTTGCAGAACCCATTTACCACCTTTATTTTTTATTTGTTGAATAGTAGTATCGAAAAAAATTTTTCCTCCCAAGGCCTGAATTTTTTGAGCCAGAGCATCAGCGATGGTTTGAAAACCGCCTTCGACGTATCCCAACTTGAGAGTTCTTTTTTTAATTCTGGCCCAAAACCAGCTCGCGTTGACGAGCTTAACATATGATCCGAATTTTTTTTCTAAAAGCGGTTGCCAAATTAGTTGAAAAGTTTTATGGCCATAAATTTTTTCGGCGACCCCCCAGGCGCTAAAAGCTTCCAATTTCTGCCCCACAAAAGCCGGTAATAATTTTAAAAAAACTGATCCCAGGCCCAAACGTAAGCGAGCAAATAAAGAAAGAGGCGGAAAGCCCAAAATATCTAACGGAGAATTAAAAGGATAAATTTTATTTTGGTAAAAGAGCGAGGTAAGAGAGGAAGGAAAAATTAAACTATGAGAAAGATCAAGTTCTTTAGCCAGGTTGATGATTTCGTTATCATTAGTAAAAAAATGGTGATAGTGCTTTTCCAGCGGCCAAGCCCAATCTTTTTCTTTAAATCCGATTGCTAGACCTCCCGGAGAGGATTCTTTTTCAAAAACAGTCACCTGGTGGCCTTTTTTAAGTAAATGGTAGCAGGCGGCCAGACCGCTAAAACCTCCTCCTAAAACGGCAATTTTCATGGGGTAATTGTAGCACAAGAGGTTGACAAATAATTAAAAGAAGAGGTAGAGTGAAATAATGAAAACTCTTGAACACCACAAGTCAAATCTTTTTATCGCGATCCTCGGAATCTCCGCGGCTTTAATTTTTTTAGCGATACTGATTTTAAATGTTTTTCAAAAACAAGGTTTGCAAGGCAGAGCATATAAATCATTGGGTTGTGATACCAATCGTGATTGTCCCGAGTCAACCATATGCCGTGGAGGAACCTGTATTCTTAATAATCCAGTTGTCACCCAAACGCCGCTTTCTTATGTCAATGTCAACAGTATTGTGGAAAAACCGATCTCTATACCAGCCATTTATGCAAGCCCGACGCCAACACTCCAAGTTAATTTTTTAGCCCAAGTATCAGAGGGGGTCAATAACACCGTAGTTAGTGTTTTTGAATTATTAGGAAATATTTTTAATAGTTTGCTCAAAAAGCTCGTCCCTTGACAAATTTTTTCCGTTATGGTTTAATAGACATACTTTCAGATATTTTCCAAAACATTAATTCCTCAAAATAAGTAATTTATGCCACTTCCTCGTCGCAAAACCTTTAATCGTACTATCCAAGCGGCCAAACCTTCTCCTGCCAGCGGTATACCGGTATCGGTATCTGATATTGTGGGAACGCCGCCTATTGTTGTTCCAGGGCCCGCCGTGGCAAGTCCGTTAATGCCGTCACCAATTCCAATTCCAGCTCCAGCTACGGAAATGACACCGCCGGTCGGGCCGCGAATGGAAGTTCGACCAGTAATGAATAATTACAATAGTAGTGGTTATCAAAACGGCAATATGAGCGATGCCAACACGCCGACGCAATCGGTCAAAGGCATTTTGGACATCCAGCCCGAGGGCCACGGCTTTTTACGGCCTAAATTCACCCCTTCCGATAAAGACATCTATATTTCCCAATCTCAAATCAGAAAATTTCAACTTAGACCAGGCGATATGGTCGGCGGTCAAGCGAGAGAACCCAAAGACAACGAAAGATATTTTGGTCTTTTAAAAGTCGAAACGATTAATGATAAAGACGCCGAAAAGGTGGGAAAGCGACCTGATTTTATTAATTTAACCCCAATTTACCCTAAGGAAGCCATAAAACTACAAACGGAGAAATTCCCATTATCAACGAGAATTATTGACCTGGTAGCTCCCATTGGTAAGGGCCAAAGAGGCATGATTGTGTCTTCTCCTAAGGCTGGCAAAACCACCATTTTAAAAGAACTGGCCGCGGGCATTGCCGTCAATCATCCGGAAATTCATTTGATGGCGGTTTTAATCGGCGAAAGACCAGAAGAGGTAACCGATATTTCCCGAAGCGTCAAAGGCGAGGTGGTAGCGTCAAATTTTGACGAACCGGCCGAGAACCAAACCAGAGTGGCAGAAATTGCTTTGGATCGAGCTAAACGCCTAGTGGAAATGGGCAAAGATATTTTTATTCTTTTAGATTCCATCACTAGACTAGCTCGCGCTTATAATCTCTCAATCCCTACTTCCGGGAGAACCTTGTCCGGCGGTTTTGATCCAGCCGCCCTGTATCCGCCAAAAAGATTTTTTGGCGCCGCGCGTTGTTTTGAGGAAGGCGGCAGTATCACTATTGTGGGAACAGCTCTAACCGAAACCGGTTCGAGAATGGACGATTTGATTTATGAAGAGTTTAAGGGTACGGGGAACATGGAGCTGCACCTGGATAGATCGCTTGCGGAAAAAAGAATTTTCCCGGCGATTAATATTTCGCGCTCGGGCACAAGGCACGAAGAACTGCTTTTAAACGAAGATCTCTTAAAGAAAGTCGTGACGATGAGAAGAATGTTAGAAATGCTCTCCGACGAAGAGAGAACCGAAGTGCTCGTTGAGCGCCTCTCCAAGACCAAATCCAATGAAGAATTCTTAGAAAATCTAGGCAAAGGTTAATAGAAAGAGGAATTTAGCTTTTGTAATTTCTGCTCACTCTCGCCAGAAGATTCTTTATACTGCTACCATTTTTAACTAATTCCTCTCTCGATATAACAGCAGTTTGGCTTTTCTGAAGTGCATAGGCTTTAAATTTTAATCTGATAGGAAGAGAAGTCACTGTGTTAATAACATCAATCGGTAGGTCTGTTATTCTTTCTATTAAGTTCCTGCGATCTTCGTATGGAATAATCCGAAAGCCGAATCTTGTTAAATTCTTACCAACAATTGGCGATACTCCATAAAACACATTGATTCCATCAAGTTCTGAATTGTTATTAGAGCAGGCATCTGCTAATAAAGATAACCCCTCAAGACCTTCTCTTAAATTATCGAATTCACTTTTAAAATAGACACCAGGAACAAACATCGATAATGGATTTCTTAGAGATGGCTTTCCTATCAAATGCAGTTCACCAGCGAATCTTTCTTGGTCTAATTCTGGTATCTCTGATTTTAAATCTCCTACGGCCGATGAAGCAACTTTGGTTACTGTCAGAAGAGAACCATAACTATATTTATTTATCTGTTTGCGCAATCCGATGTAATAAGAGGCAGCTACGGATGCTATTAAGGGCGGTACTAAAGACAAGGAAATTATCCTGTGAAGAGAATCTGATAAAAAGCCTATTTCTGGTGGAATTAAACCATTCATTGATGCTCCGATGGCTAGATTACTGACAACATAAGATAGGGTAAGTGCCTCAAGAATTCCGTAACCAACTCTTAAGGCGCTTCTTTTGTCATTTATTGAAGGATAATTGAATCGGTCAAAGACCCTTCTTATAAAAGAAGGTTGACGGGTTATTTTTCTTGCAGTATTAGGTGGGGTTGTATTCTCAATTTGTTTTTCATCATCAATTTTTTGTCTAATCTTGGTAATTTCACTAGCGCTTGAAGAGTCTACGGATATAGTGTTTTCGGCGGCTCTTAGTTTTTCTTCAGTCGGCTCGCCTGGCCGTGAGTTATTTTCTGTTGCTATTTTTCCAAATTCTGCATGGTTCGGTTCCATGTTTTCATTTTATCATACAAAAATAGACCATTATGAGGCTCTAAAAAGAAAATGCTTTGACTGGTTGATGCTATTCAAACGAGCTTTTAAGTCTTGACTTCGTAGCACAATGTGCTACAATAGTTTCTACACTATGGTTCTGGTAAATGGTCTTATTTGGGACGATTGGAATAAAAATCATATTGCCGATCATAAAATTACTATCGAGGAAGTAGAAGAAGTATGTCATGGAAACCATAGGATGAGAGAAAGTTACCGAAAGAGAATTTTAATTACCGGCAGAACAAAAACAAAAAGGTTTCTTGCTATTGTCTTATCGCCTGAGAATAGAAACTTGAAACTATACGGTAATGGAATTTATTATGTTGTGACCGCTTTTGAAAAGGAGGTGAAACTATGAAGAAAACAAAATCAACCATACCTAATAAATCAGTTTTTAAAGATCGGAAAAGAGAGGCTGACTATTGGGAAAAACATTTTGATCGGGCATGGAGTGATAGTAAATCCATTAACGTTAAATTTGCCAGGAACCTATCGGAAACACTGAATATCCGTTTAGATATGGAAACTCTTAACGATGTCAGAAACCAGGCCAGAAAGAAAGGTCTGGGGCCTACGCAACTTATCAGAATGTGGATTATGGAGAAAATTGATGGTAAACATCTACAAACAATGGGTGTATAAAGGTAAACTAATAATAGGCTTGATACAAATCATCTTTGGAGCATATTGACAGTTCAGATTGAAATGGCTCCCCCTAATGGACGCTATCCGAACGAGCTATAAGTAAAATTAACTCTTTACAATCGCCTAAAAATCGACTATTATCCGACTACTATGTTTAATCCAAAATACACCATAACAAATCAGCTGCTGACAAATATTAAACGTATAAATTCATTGGTTTTAAACCTTAACAACCAGCATTTTCCCAATATAGTTCTACTTGAATTTGAAAAAACTGCCCAAGTCGTATCTACGTATGCCTCAACCAGCATTGAGGGCAACCCCCTTCCACTAGCAGAAGTTAAAAAAATACTTAAATCAACGCCACAAAATGTCAGAGAAAGTGAAAAAGAGGTGCTTAATTACAATGAAGCCTTAAAAAGGCTTAGTGAGAAAATTAAAAAAAATAAGGTCTCGTTATCTCTTGAGCTCGTTCTTGGCATTCATCAACAAATAATGAAAGACCTGCTGCCGGTTTATGAACAGGGAAAGTTAAGACAAAAACCGGTTGTAGTTAATAATCAAAAAACAGGACAAGTTGTATTTCTGACGCCAGACGCGC
>JACPZF010000037.1 GCA_016195615.1 Candidatus Gottesmanbacteria bacterium
CCCAGAGAAAAGAATTAATCAAAATTAAAAATTTAGGTGTCAAGTCACTTACCGTAGTAGAAGCTAAGCTTCGAGAAAAAGGGGTGGCCTTGACGGTTTAATACTATATGCGTCATCGAATTTTTGGTAAGAAATTACACCGCAACACAAAGCAACGCATTCAGCTTTTTCGTTCATTGGCAGTTAATTTTATTCAAAACGATAAATTAGCGACTTCTTTTGCCAAGGCCAAAGCGGTAAGGCCTTTTATCGAAAAGCTAGTGACCAGAGCTAAGGACGATAGTAAATTTTCCCGAAGCTATCTTTCGGGTAAACTAAATAATCAACTAGCTCTTGCCAAGTTGGTAACGGTCGCAAAAGAAATGGCCGATCGACAAAGCGGCTATACCAAATTGTTAAAAACCAATCCTAAAGTTGGCGATAACAGTAAGCAAGCGCTTTTACTTTGGGTAAAAGAATTTCCGGCCAAAATTTTGCCGGATGTTAAAAAGACTATGGAGGAGCCAGCAAAACTTAGTGCACCGGTCGTTAAAAAAGTTCGTGAGAAAAAAAGACTGGCAAAAAAATAATTATGCAAAAAACCAACCCCATCAGTAATAAGGAAATTAAACGAGCTTGGCACTTAGTCGACGCCAAAGGCAAGATTCTCGGAAGACTCGCTTCTCAAATTGCGCTTTTACTTATGGGTAAAAATAAACCCTATTTTGTTAGGCATCTTGACTGCGGTGATCATGTGGTTGTTATCAATGCCAGTCAGATTATCGTTAGCGGCAAAAAGGAAAAGAATAAAATGTATTCTCGTCATAGCGGTTATCCCGGCGGATATAAATCGACTTCTTTGGAAAAGGTGCGCATAGAAAACCCGCTTTTAATTATGCAGAAAGCGGTAAAGGGAATGTTGCCGCAAAACAAACTTAGGGATAGAATGCTAACGAGGCTTTACCTTTTTAAGGAAAGCGAACATTCTTTCGGCGCTAAATTTTCATAATCGAGTCGGAACATAATATGATAAAGAAAAAAACCGAGATAAAAGAAAAAAAACTCTCTTACTACTTAGGACTTGGTAGGCGAAAGGAAGCGGTTGCTCGGGTTAAGCTGACTTTGGATAAGGAGAATACGATGATAGTTAATGGTCTGCCGATTGAAAAATATTTTTCCGGTGAAGTAGCCAAAAAAATTTATCTGGAACCATTTAGAACGACCAATACTCTAAATCGTTTCGCTGTTAATATCAAAGTTTACGGTTCTGGTAAAAACGGGCAGCTGGGAGCGGTTGTTCATGGAATTTCGAGAGCGCTTCTAGCTGTCGATGCACCCAAATACCGTTTACTTTTAAAAAGCAAAGGGTTTTTAACGCGTGATCCCCGCACGAGAGAAAGAAGAAAAGTTGGTACAGGCGGTAAGGCTAGACGTTCAAAACAATCCCCAAAGAGGTAATCCATATGCTTTATCTTGGTGCTGACCATCGGGGTTTTAAACTTAAGGAATTTCTAAAAAAACACCTCGAAGAAAAAGGGATTCCCTATCAGGATTTAGGTAATACTATTTTCGACCCAGACGACGATGATGTTGATTTCGCCGAAAAAGTTGCCAAGAAGGTAGCAGGGGAAAGTAGTAGTAAAGGAATTTTAATCTGCGGGTCTGGCGTAAGCGTTTGCGTGGCAGCCAATAAAATTAACGGTATAAGATGTGGTCAGGTTTTTTCTCCGGAAATGGCAAAACACGCCCGAGAACATGATGATATCAATATTTTGGCTCTCGCCGGCGACGTACTAGAAGAAAAAGTAGCTGGCCAAATAATGGAAAAATTTCTCAATACAGATTTTTCTAATAAAGAAAGATATCTGCGAAGAATTAATAAAATAAAAAAATTGGAAGAAAAATGACTTTATGATATCTGCCAATTTATTAGATCTTGCCAATCACCATCCTGATTCCACCGAAGAACAGATTAAGACACTTTGCGAGAAGGTAATTAAATATGGTTTTAACGCCGCTTTTGTCAATCCTTGCTATATTGAATTTGCCAAAAAAACAATGGGAAAAGACAAAAAAGTAGGTACGGTAATTTCTTTTCCTCTAGGTCAAGAAACCCTAGAGATAAAAAAATTATCAGCCAAAACCTATGCTTTTCTCGGCGCTGACGAGCTAGATGTGAGCTTAAATGTTGGTTATCTGAAAATGGAAAAATGGGATAAAAGTCTGGAGGAGATGAAAGTTATTATTAACGAAGCAAAGTCTATTAGAAGTAGTGTCATTGTTAAATTTATTCCCGAAACCGGATATTTAACTACCGAAGAAATAAAAAAAACAGCAGCGTTAATGGTTACGGCGGGAGCGGATTTTTTTAAGACGTGTTCTGGTTTAGGCCCAAGAGGCGCGTTAGTAGAGGATGTTTTAACAATACGAGAAGCCGTAGGTAAGCAAATTAAAATAAAAGTCGCTGGAGGCATTACGACTTTTAAAGAGGCAGAATTATTTATTAAAGCCGGTGCAGATCGAATTGGTACGAGCCACGGCGTTGAAATTATTACCGAGGCAAGCCAAAATCCCTAAATGTCACAAGTTATAATTGTCGCTAATGGCGATATTTCTTCTACGTTAGAGCTACAAATAAATCCGGGAGATTTTCTCGTCGGTGTTGACGCTGGGGCCTTATATCTTTTAAAGCATTACTATTGCGATTTAGCTATTGGTGATTTTGACAGCGTTACCAAAAAACAATTAGACCAGATTAAAAATTACGCTAAAGAAATAAAAATTTATTCCTCAGATAAGGATTTTACCGACACCGAGTTGGCGCTAGAAGAAGTAGTTAGAAGAGGTTTTAAAAATATTGTTATCATCGGTGCTATCGGGACGAGAATGGACCATACTTTGGGTAATTTATTTTTACTCGAAAAATTTTTAGAAGAAGGAATAAAAATAAAAATAATCGATGAACATAACGAAATAGAAATTTTAAATAATCAAATAACAGTGCCGCCAGATAAGGATTTTAAATACATCTCTTTTATTTCTCTAACCGAAACGGTTATTTTAACGCTGTCTCGATTTAAATATCCTTTAAAAAATCACCTTGTAAAAAGAGGACAAACATTATGTTTGAGCAATGAGTTTTTAGACAAAAAGGCCAAGATTTTGGTAAAAGATGGTAAGGTTTTAATGATAAAAAGTAGGGACTAATTTTTCTAAGCCCGGCCCGTGTTTAACCTTTAATTACGGAGTGTCTGCCAAATTGCTCTCTTAGAGCTGATAAAATTTTTCCCAGATAATTTGGTGACCTTTTCGACGCCATTCTAAACCTAACGGCATCTTCGATAACTTTTGCACTAAGCCCTAATTCTTTAGCAGTTTCCACGGTCCAATTTCCCTCGCCGGTGTAATCGACGGTTCCGGAAATATCAGTGAGATCTTCGGTATGAATTTCCAGAGCTTTTTTTAACCAACCGATTAATCTTGATTCAATAACGCTACCATGATTATAGATATCTGCTACCTTTGCTAAATCAAGATCATACTTTGCTTTTTTGAGAATTGTAAATCCTTCCGCAATAGACTGCATCATGCCGTATTCAATACCGTTATGTATCATTTTCACAAAATGGCCGGCGCCGACCCCGGGAAAATATTCTAAGCCGCTGCTTTTTGCTAGTTCGAAATAAAGAGGTTTCAAAAAATCATAGAGATTTTCCTCGCCGCCGACCATTAAACAACCCCCATTTCTGGCTCCGTCCGGACCGCCCGAAAAACCAACATCATTAAATTTAAAACCAAGGTTGGATAATTTTTTATATCTAATAATTGAATCTTTATAAAATGAATTACTGCCATCAATAATATAATCCCCTTTTTGTAAATATTTCGTTAAACCTTTATTGCCAAATAAAATATCATCAATAATTTTACCAGCCGGCAACATTAGCCAAATAATTCTTGGCGCCGAAAGCTTGCTTACAACTTCGGCCAAAGAGTAAGAAGGGACAAGTCCTCCTTTGGCAAGCTCATCAGTGTCTTGGGGTGACCGATTGAAACCTACGACTTTCCACTCTTTTTCTAAAAGTCGTCTGGCAATGGATTTTCCCATTTTGCCAAGTCCAATAAGACCGATTTCTTTTTTAAAAGTTGGGTTAAGAAGCGGACCGTCTTTGATATATCTTGAATCTTCGTGCGCCTGATTAGTATCTGGTTGATAAACCTTAAGCGGCACTAAATTTTTTTGCCAGGCGGAAAAAATAGGGTCGACAAATTTCCACATCGCCTTAACTTCGGCCGTAGAGGTAAAAAGTGTTTGATCGCCTATGAAACAATCCAAAAGTATTCGTTCATATTCCTCGACATATTGTACGCGCCTTGATGAATCTCGATAGAGAAAATCGAGCGATCTTTCCTCAATTTCATTTCTAAACCCGGGTTTTCGGGACCAAAACCGGATATTGATTTCTTCATTAGGTTCAACTCGAAAAATTATTTTATTTTTGAGATGCGGTCCGTCGATGGGGCAAAAGCAGGGAGATTTATGTTTAAAAGTCACCACGATTTCTTTAATCTGGTCGCCCATTCTTTTTCCGCTCTCCATCGTGATTGGTACACCTCGCCAGCGTGATGCCGAGAGAAAAGCCCTGATACTAAAATAAGTTTCGGTTGAAGAATTATGACTAACGCCTTTAATATTTTTGTAACCTTCGTATTGGGCGCGATAAGAATTATTAACGATTTCAAGAGTAGATGGCGGAATAAGGGTTCTTAAAATTTCTGCGCGTTTTTTTCTAATAGGAATGGCTTCCAAACTTTCAGGTTGGTTCATAGTCACTAAGGCCAGCATCTGAAGAAGATGATTTTGTCCAACATCTCTAAGGGCGCCGATGCCGTCATAAAAAACACCTCGTTCTTCCACGCCGATTTTTTCCCAAACTCTGATGTAAATTTTATCAATACTTTTATTGTCCCAGGAATCCTCAAATAAATTATTGGTAAAACGAAAAGTGAGAATATTTTGGAGCATTTCTTTAGCCAAATAGTGGTCGATAGGATAAATTTGTTCGTCCTTAAATAAGGAGGACAAAAGATCGTCAAGTTTTCTGGCCTGTTCGAGATTTTTACCAAAAGGTTTTTCGACTAAGATCTTCGTCCAACCGTCTTGGAGGCCGGAAGAGCTTGTTAGTCCAGACTTAGAGAGTCGTTTTAAAATACCTTCATAATAGTTTGGGGGAACGGCCAAATAAAAAAGTTTATTAGATGGTCTTTGCCACAAATTATCTATCTTACCAAGTCGCTCAGCTAGTTTTTTGTAGTCTTCCAGGCTTTCAAATCTACCCTGGTGGTAAGAGAAAAGTTTTTTAAAGGAATTGAAAGTGGTAGGCGACAAATCCATCAAATATTTATTGAGTGAATTTTGGACCACTTTGTGGAAGTCGTTGTTGGTCAAGTTTCGGCGTGAGTAACCGATGACCGAAAATTGTTTTGGCAATTTTTCTTTTTCGTAGAGTCGGTAAAGCGCGGGCAGAATTTTTCGCGACATCAAATCGCCGGTGACACCAAAGACAACCAAAACCGTAGGAGTTTTACTAGTCTTTTGGGTTTCCATCTGGCTGTATCATATAACAGGAGTTAAAAGTTTAAAAGTGGGAGATTATAAATTTTATGCTAAGCTTGTAGTAACTTTATGAAAATACGTTACGAGGAAATGTTTCCTCACGAATTCAAATTAGCCTTAAGTAAAAATCCCATCGCTTATCTCCCGCTAGGAAGTATTGAGTACCATGGTTATCACAACGCTTTGGGACTAGATTCGTTAAAAGCATGGAAAATTTGTCAGCTTGCAGCTAAAAAAATAGGCGGAGTTGTATTTCCACCCATGTATTTAGGAGTTGACGCCTGGCCGGATATAGATTTGCAAAAATACCCAAACAAACAATTTGACTGCTACCACATAGATGCCAAACTTTATCAAGAAGTTTTGGATAATTACTTTTATAGAATTATTCGAATAGGTTTTTAAAAAATTTTCGTATTGGCTGGACACTATCCAAATGCAGATATTGCAAAATTGGTAGCACTAAAACACAAAGACACAAAAATTATTGTCGTTAAAGAACCAGAATTGATTGAGGGAGAAACAGGAGATCATGCCGGAAAATGGGAAACTTCACTCCTTTTGGTTTTATTTCCTAAACTTGTAGATCTTATGCTCATGGATGGGAAGGAAGATAGATTAAGTGCGGTTGAGGGTGATGACCCTGCAAATTCAACCGTGGAATATGGGAACGAATTGTTGAAAAAAATGATCTCTAGAATTGTCAAACTTCTTAGATAAATTCTTTTGGTATTTTTTTAAATTTTTTGCGTTTGACAGACGGACTAAACTTGTTTTAAATAAAAATGTGAGCAGGAGAAAACGTTCCTTATACGAACTAAAAAAATTATCAGATTTTTGGTTTGATTTGGCAAAAATTGCCTTAGCTTCTTTAATTATAAAACAATTTGATCCCCAAATAACGATTACCATTGGTTCCTTAGTTTTTGCACTTTCCGGTTTGATTGCCTTTTTAATTTGTGTCAGAATAGGTATAGATTTCGCGAGAAAAGTGGAGGATACATGAATTTAACTTTTAGCAACACCGAAATTGGTCTATTATTATTTTTGAGTATATTGTTAATGGCCGGTATTTTACTTTATTGGACGTCTAAAAAGGATTAGCTTATGATATTTAACGTCACTTTTACAAATTCTGAAATTAGTTTGTTGCTTTTCTATAATATTCTGATTTTGGGTGCCTTAATTTTTTACAAACTATCAGATCGAACCTGAATCAGCAAAAAACCAGTCCGAAGACTGGCTTTTTGATCTTTCGAGATTTACGAAAAAGTTAGAGTCGGATTCCGCAAAGGTTAGCTCGCTTTGCTCCGCTCGCTTTTGTCAGCGCGACGCCCCCCGCGGGGAAAACGAATTCAAACCGTCTTCTGCTTTGCAGGAAGTGTTTCATGCATTACAGTAGCAACAATTACTCCAGATAAAAATGTGAGTCCGCCAATAATAATAATTGCAAATGGAATACTTACTATGTCAGCCAATATACCAGAAAGAAGAGCTCCTATTGCATATCCGCTATCTCTCCACAATCTATATACCCCTATCGCAGAAGCACGCCACTCGGGACGCGCTACATCACCAATTGCGGCAAGCAAAGTTGGATAAACCAATGCAGTACCGATTCCTAGTAGTACCGCCCCTAAAATCCATATTGGATAGTTTTTTCCAATAGCAAATAACCAGATACCTACTGCTTGAATGCACAGCCACTTGCAATCATTCCTTTTCGACCAATCTTATCGCTTAGTGCTCCAGTTGCTAATTGAGAAAGTCCCCACACGAAAGGATAAATAGCTGCAATAATTCCAATCTGTTTTATTGCGAGTCCTGCCCCAGCAAAAAATAACGGAAGCAGTCCCCACACCATTCCGTCGTTGAGATTATTAATCATCCCTGCTTGGCTTACAGAAAACAATGTTTTATTTTTCCAACTTGTAAGAAGGAAAATATCTTTGAAAGAAGGATTGCTATTATTTTGTTCATTGCGAAGAGATTTTTGTTGATTTGCTTCTTCACGAGCATGGTCATGTGTTTCATGAACAAAGAAAAAAGTAAGAAAAAGACCTAATATCGCAAATGCTATTCCTAAGTAAAATGGTTGAGGGCGAAGTGCATATGCAGAAGCAATGTAGCCAGTGGCTAATGCAGAAAGCGAGACAGCGATATACCCAGCAAATTCATTAAGGTCATTTCAAAACTAGTTTTGTTGAAAGTATAGCACTTTGACAACTAAAATGGACAGTACACCGAGAAAGGAGTACTGCCCATGTATGATATTAACAAACTGGTGCCAAAAAGGGTATGGAATAAATTATTAGAAG
>JACPZF010000022.1 GCA_016195615.1 Candidatus Gottesmanbacteria bacterium
AATCTAAGAGCGAAAAAAGTATAATACACACGTTAATTTATCTTGTCGTAACAATCTATATGCAAGACAGACCAAACGGAAGCTCTATTTTTGACGCTGATGGTAAACAACGACCACAAGTTGATTTTAATTTAGTGACCTTAGAAAGTTTACGCATTCCGGAAGTTAAAGCAGCAATACCACAGTTACAACGAGCGCTTGAAGCTTGGAGATTTCAAGACAATAGTTCTCTGCTATTTGGGAGAATACAAACGTTGCAAAGAGCACATTTGGCCATGGATTTTGTTGTAACTGTCTATAAAGATTTATCAGAAAGAGAACATCCACTTTTAATGGTTTCACACGAACCTGGTTTTTCCTTAGAGGAAAACGCCGCAGCACTTAAAGCTCAAGAAGGAATAATTACTGAATTTACGGGCGAAAAACAAATTCCTCCTGTTCTTAAGACTGTTTCTGTTGGATTTCCTATTACGGACGACAAGGAGATTGCATTGGTTTCTGGGGCAGGAGATTTTAGGGTAGGAAAAGAAACTAAAAGGGCAATAGCTAAAGAACTTGGGCTACCAGCTTCTGCGGCAAAAAATTCTGGAATAAACCCAGGTGATTTTGACATAGCCTTGTTTCTTGGGCTTATTCCCGGAATGTTAAAACCGATAATTCAACCCCACCTAATCGGCGCCGCTTCTGCTGTGGCATATATGCATTTAACACAAGATAGTAAATTTGTTGCAATTATAACCTCACCAATTGATTCTATGATCATGCTTAGAGAAGATTTTGAAGCCCACCTGACGGCATATTCCGATGCTTTATACGTTGGTTTTGAACATCGTAGTACGGAAGGATTTGAAATTTGGCAGAATAAAAGAAATCAAAAATAGATTATTACAACAATCTAATTATAATTGTGGACAAGATCAGAAATTCTTTAAATATTTCTAATATCTCATTAAGGTTCTCTTTAGCGCTTCTTTTAGTTGATTTCTTCCAAACCCGCTTTTGAGAAAAACCTCCCTGGCCTTTGCGTCTGTTTCGTTTATGAAGTATTCGTAGTGGATGAGTTTAAAAGGACATCTTAATCTAGTGGAAATAACTTGACCTTTCGTGTGTAAGATTAATCTTTTTCTAAGATCAGTGGTAAATCCGGTATAAAATTTGTGGTCTTTAAGACTTAAAAGTATATAAACGTAGAATTTGTCAGGAAACAAAAAGTCAGACTTTTTGTTCATTGGCTCACAAATATATTTTATGGTGGCAAGTCAAACTTGCCTACCTCGTCTTCCTCGGTGAAACCGAGTCAGACTCGGTGGAGATGGAGGGATTGGACCCTCGTGTGAAAGTTACGCTTTAAAACCTCTACAAGCTTAGTTAATTGATTAGTATTGCTTCTGATGGTTCAATCAACAAAACACTTTTTCAAAAGCAAGGCTTAAGTCTTAAGCAAGTAAATTAGCCGGATTTACCTACAGCATTTCCGCTTAGTTACACCCGTATCGCCCCGCAGAAAAAGAAACAACACGAATGCCGTTTTGGCACTAAAGCTTTAAATTAGGCCAGCGCCAAAACCGGAGCAGAAACAGGGCCAAATAGATAGTTGCCTACCCTTTGCGCCAAGCTTCTTGCTTTGTCAAATAAATTGACGTTTAGTTTTTGGTTTGTTTAACGAGATTAAACCATTCTCGGCTTGCAGTTTTTAAAGAGCAAACTTCCAGCGATTCGTGCATCCCCAAAAGTAGCTATATTATAACACAAAATGTTAAAATAGCCAATTATATTGAAGAAAGGATGCAAATCTCTGGTAAGTTTTTTGCGTTTCTTATTTTCTTGAAGCTGTCGTCGTTGGTGACAAAAAGCGCAGCGTTTTTTGTTATCGCTGTGGCAAGTTGTATTGCGTCCGGTGTTTTGATTCGAAAAACCCTACGAAGGCCAGCCGCGGTTTCCATGATCTGTAAATCAAGGTTTACTACCGTAAGGTTGGTTTCCTCTTTGAAAAAACGAGAGTAGAGAGAAAGCCTTTCCAAATCTTGAGAAAGATTTGAGGCAGAAAGTACTTCTAATGGAGAAATGATCGAAGTAACACAAGAGATCTTTTTGTTTTCCAAGAGATCAAAAATTACCTCCACTAATGGAAAATATTTTTTATTTTTCTCAAAGAGATAAATAAAAACCATCGAATCTAGACCGATGGTTTTGGCTTTTACAAGTTTTTCCGAAAAAGTTAGTCTTCTCCCCAAGATTTCCTTTCATTCTTAAGATAGGCATCGCTATTTCCCCAGAGATTTTTGCCGCTTCCGGCAAGTTTTTTTGCCCAACTTTTTTCCTTTGGTTCAAGAACAACGATGTCTCCCTGTAGATCCTTTTTAAGATAAACCACAATTTTAGCTCCTGGCTTAATACCTATCCGGTCGCGTATTGTCTTCGGTACCGTAATTTGTCCCTGTGAACTAATAGTTAAAATTTGTGAAGTCATGTTTTTAATAATACGTCTTGATTAAATTTTTGTCAAGTAAAAATTTAATTTACTTTTTGCTTCTCATTTGCTCCTCTTCTTCCCTTTTCATCGCTTTTTCTTTGAGCGCTTTTCGTTTGGTTCTCCAAATAATTTAGGTATTTACAATAGGACTATTTCTTTTGGGTAATTTGTCGGCAATATTGATAAAGTTACCAGTGTAGTCAGCAATAGCTAAAAAAATTCCTCTAGCTTGTTGTGTCGCCATATCCACGTCTCTTCCGTGCCAAACCGAACGCGAGAGGCTTCTTAACTCAACACCAGCTAATGATTGTACTGCCCTAATACCAATATTGTCTCCTTTAACTAAAGTTGCCGCCTGTATAATTGGTGCGTTTTGTTTTTTTATTAGCTCCGCGTCTTTATAACTTGATGCCAACAGAGTTCGTACCTTTAAAAATTCATCAATTCCGTGTTCGGCGATAAACATAATGTCCTCGATAGAACCAGCAATGCCTCCATACCCGCGAATTATATTTGATGGATCTATTGACGGGTAGTTAGATAGGGCATTAACTCTAATCTCATCAAAAGTTTTTCTCGTTAACCCGGCCTCTTCGACTACTTTCGTTATTTCTTCTTCTTCAAATTCCAAATCTTCGACAGTAATTTCTATCTTCGGTAAATTATATTTTTTAGCTACGATCGCATCTATTTCTTTGTCTTTATCCGTAGCTTCGAGCGACCTAAATGCTACTCTATAATTAATGTGGACCGCTAGAGCCGCTAATCTTCTCGCGGCAGTGTAAAGCCTGTCTCTTTCTTTAATATTTACAACTGCGTTAAATTCGCGAAGAACTTGAGCTAGGTTTTCATCGCTTTCAATAGCTTGTACAATAAATTCGGGTAAATCTGATTCAGGTATTTCTGACATATATTAATTATAGCTAAAACTGACTTCAATATCTTCCAGCCTAAATTATTGTTTTTGTTCCTTCAATCGAAACCTGTTTGGGACTAATTTTTTTGCTTAAATCAGTTAGTTTATTTCTAAATTTCCCCCAAACGCCAAAACCAAAATCTTCCTTTCTATAAATATCAGTATATGCCCTAAGGGTAATATAAGAAGGACTAACGGCAGCAATTCCGTAAATAGCATCCATCTTGTCGGGGGTCCCCATGAAAGGAAAATATCCTGATTCACTTAAGAATTGGTAACAAGCAACAGTCGCCGCGCCAATTACGGGAAGAATAAACCTTGCCCCTTTTGCCAATTTATTATGACCGCTTCTTTCGGCAAAGAAACCTACCCCTTCGGACGCAAAAACAGAAATGCCGATAATTCCAAATGACGCCGCGGCGTTGCTAAAATGTTGAAACGGCTCAAAAATTTCTTTTAACGCCAGATGAATTCTTGGGTCAATGAGGGCTGAGGCATAAGATAGAGCACCGGCGATAAAAAGTTGCCAAGTAGGTGTTCCCACAATAGTAGCAATTCTGTTTTCGTCGGACGTTAGTGAATGTCTGGCCAAAATCGAAACCGGATGATCCGGTTTATTATCAACTAATCTTTGTAATTGACTCGTAAAGAACTCTCTATCTGACGGGCGAATTTCATAACGTATGTATTCGTTTATACTTTCGTTAACCATTCTAATTATTCTTCCTTTCTTTTAAATACTTTTTATCGTTTCACTCTCGTTTCCTCCTCTTCTTCCCTCTTAAGACTTTTTTCCTTGAGCGCTTTTCGTTTATCCCACTTTTTTTTGCCGCGCGCTAAGGCTAACTCAACTTTGATTAAATTCCTAGTGGTATATAAAGACACTGGAATAATCGTGAGGTTGCTTTGCTGGGTTTTTGACTGTAAGGCCAACATTTCCTTTTTATGAAGAAGCAGTTTGCGACTTCTTTTGGGATCATAATCGGTATTATCGGCAAATTGGTAGGGATTGATGTGGCAATTAATAAGCATGGCATCACTGCCGATGATTTTGACAAAGGAGTCAATCAAAGACACGTGCCCAAGGCGAACCGATTTTACTTCCGCTCCCGTCAGCTTAATCCCGGCTTCTACTTTCTCGCCGATTTCATAATCATAATAGGCCTTGCGATTAGTTATTTTCATATTTTTAATAAGGAACCTTTTTTAGACCCAATTTATAACCAATAACGTTGGTGATAAGATGCAAGAAAAAATATAAACCAATGGTAGTAATTATAACTGATAAAGAAATAGGATAAAAAAGGAAAACCAATAATATGGCTCCCACGGTATGGTCGATTTCGTCAAATGGTATCCACATTTTATGAGGAGCAATATTTAACAATCTTTTTATGATGCTTTTTGTCAAATCCCCCAAAAGAGCTCCGAGCGAGAGAAGGAAATAAAACCAAAGATTTTCCCAAAAAGAAAAATAAAAAAAAACAAAATTTTTAAAAATCGGATCTAAGAAAATGAACTTAATACTCCCCCAGAAGATTCCGCAAAACAAACCGTAAATAAAACCACCGATTTTTTTGTGCTCCCCGACTAGCCTTTTGCCCCAAAATCTCAGGCCGAAATCTATTGGATAGTCTAAGTTTTTAATTAGTGGAATTTTAAAGCTTATGACCGCTCCCATGTTGGCCAAAGCCGCCGGGAAATAGAAATAGAAGCTCATCAAGAGGAGGTTAAAAAAGTCCATAAATTTCTAACCAAAGAATTATTAAAAAAATAAACCGCAAAGGCAGAATAAATATTTTGTTAAGTTTTAGAGAGACAAAAGATAAAACGAGATTAAGAAGAAAAAGGAAGAAAAAAATTCTACCCAGAGGCGAGATGATTTCTTTAATAAAAATAAAGGCCTCGCTTAAGCGGTCAGCCGTCATGTCTATTAGAAGGCCTTCGTAATTGGTTTTTTGATATTTTCTCGCGGTGGCGCCGTCGAACCAATCCAGAAGAAGAATAAACGTTAATAAAATAACTTTTGACCATAACCCCCCGGTGTATAAAAACCCGATGGAAAGAACTATTGCCGCGATTTGATAATAAGATGGATTAATCTGGGGAAGATACAAATAATCTTCCAGTTGGGACAGAATGTTTTTGTAAAATTTAGCTAAATGATGCCTTGCAGGTATCTCGTCCATAGAAAAATAAATAATAACAAAGTTATGGCTTCAAGTTTGATTTTTAAAGACATTTTTTGCGGCAGCAAGTTTATTTCGGCTTTCGAGACAGGATTAAAAGGAAGTGATTTTCCCACCAAAATATCCTCGGTTAAATGAATTAAAAAAGCCACAAATATTAAATAGGCCGCTTTAGGATTAAAAAAATAGAGGAAGAAAGATAGCATACCAACGAGTAGCACTCCGAGCAATTCATGAAAAGGGCTTCTGGCCTTATGCAGTTTTCCCCTAAAACCATTTTCTTGATAGAACTTTCTGTCCCGAACCAGATAGTAAAGATGGTCTAGGTCCAAAACCGCCGAAGATATTAAAGCGATAGCGACAAAACCGGTTTCTGTCGGCGCAATTTTGGCCGAAGTCAAAGCAATTAACGAACCCGAAAGAATGTGGGAAAGAATTGTCATGTCAAAAGAAGATTTTTTATTTCAGATTGATAACATAAATCTTATTTCCCGATAGCAAGAACATTTTTTTCTCATCTTCCAGGGCTACTAAATCGGTAACGTCTTTTATCCCTTCCCATTGATATTGCGCTTGATACACGCCTTCTTTGTTTAAGACTACCACCCTCTTATTGCCGCGGTCTAAAAGATAAATATTTTTGGTTTCATCACTGCTAAAGAGGCGAATCGGATGAGAAAGTTGTGTATCAAGGCCGCTGACAGCAAAATTTACCGGCTTTCCTTGGCCAAATTTTACCAATGAACCGTCGCTACTTATCACCCAGACAAAACCATCCACGACTAGGCCCGTGGCCTTACTAAAATCGGGCTTAATGTCGCGCGCCAAATACGATCTGGCGTCGGAAAAACCATTGGCAATAGGAACGTACTTAATAATATCCCCTTTGGTCTTATCCAATAAATAGAGATTGCTAGAAAAAGTTACCATGCCCGCGATTTCTCCCCAATCCTTGTCAGCCTTGACAACGTTAGTGACTTTTTTGTCATCGCTGACTTCTAAAATGCCTTGGCTTGGGGAAAATAGGTATGCGGTTGGTCCAAGCGTGATGAATTTTACGTCTTTAATATTGTCCCCGCCGGCGATAATTTCAGGCGCTTTGCTCGCAAGAGCTAATTTATAAACAGAACTATTATTTAGATCAAGGATTAGAAGTGTTTTTTTATAAAGGGACAGATATACCCCACCAGCTTTATCTTTTAGTAAATTTAAATCATAAAAAATTTCCGGAGAATCGATTTTATAAACACCACCGATAGCCGTTAAACCATTACTTATTTCTTGTAAGAGCTTTTCGCTCCTTTGATATTCTTCTGATTTTTTATTTTTAATACCGGTGATTTCCTTTTGCAGTAAATCCCTGGCGTTTATTAAAAAATTTCTCGCCTGAGTGTTGTTTAAATTAATAATGGCTGATCCTTCGTCAAACTTGTTTTTGGCTTCATCGTAAGATTGATTAAATTTCGCTCTGGCTTTTTCTTCCTCCTTTTTATGTATCCCCCAAACGACGCTGGTAAGAAGAAGAATTGTAAGAATTAAAGCGACCGACATGGCTGTTTTGCCTCTTTTGGAGGAAATGGGATGGCTAAAACCCGTTCGGCGGGGAAAAAGGGAGAGAGACTTAAAGTAAGAAAATAAAGGGGCAAAATTAATAAGCGGCAAAGATTTATCTTTAGGTTTTTGCGTCTCTTCGGGCCCAACTTCCTCTTCTGGTATCTCGTTTTCTTCGATTCTTTGTTTTTTAAAATTAATGATTAAGAAGGAACAATTCGCATTTAAAGGCGATCCCAAAACCAGAGGCGCCATGGCCGAAGTTATATCCAAAGGAGAATGATGATCAAGATTGGCTAAAATACTCTCCTTATTTACTAAGGATAAAAAGGAAGTGGAACAAAGAAGGATTAAATCATCGTTTATGACAAGCCCCGAAGAAAGAGTTAGGTTGGTATCAGAAGGGATGACGTCATAGAGCTTGCTTTGCCGATAAAGAAAAAGGTGGGCCTGGTTTAAAGACGCCAGATATAAAACATTGTCCTGTAAAACACACGCGGCGATTTCTATTTCTAATCCCTTTTCCAAACTTTGCGCGGCGGTTTTTTCTACAGCAGATTTTAAAGCTAAAAAGGGTTTTTTGTCATCTTGATAATACTCCGCTTCTAATTTCGTTGCCAGTTCTTTTCCTTTGGGCATAATCTCCTCTTCGGTGTTGCCTTTAAGACTAATTAGATAAAACAATCTTCCTTTGTCGATTAATTTATTTTTCTCAGCGGATTTAAAATTTCCGGGATCAACGACGAAAACCTGTGTCCAAGCATCAATCTTTGGCGTACCAACAATTTCGGAAAAGGAAACTTTAAATTGGTCTGGCATAAAATCTCACCACTTAGAGCGTAAGTAGAGCTAAGACGAAAATCAAAAGAATAGCAGCCAGATGGATTAGGGTCATTAACTTAATTCCATATTGTCCCCCGCCGCCAACAACATTCGACATGAGTTGAATCTGGCGAACAACTACCAGGGCAAACGCCAGATACATCATCAGCCCCAAAAGAATAAAAAGTTTAAGAATAAAAAAGGGACTAATTCCAATCATGTTTTGTAAAGTGTTGTCAAATGTCATTTAAACTCCTTGCGCTTCCGCCGGGGCGGATTCTTCTTTTTTTTCAATTAATTCCCCGATTTGTTTTACCACCTCCTGCGGTTGCGGTACGGCCTCAAAAATAAAGTTTTCTTCAGTTCCGGCAGTTTGAATAAAGACGTCGCCGTAGTCGATAATTGAACGAATCACGCCGTTTACTTTATAAGTCACATCCTGAATTTTAGCCACCCGCGTTGAAGATAATTCGCGATGAACTAAATTATTAAAATCAACATCAATTATTCTTTGGTTGGTCACAAAATAAACATTAAAATACCACTCCAGATAGTTTACCAGGACAACGCTGAAGGTAATGGTGTACCAAAAAAGAGTAAAAATTAATTGATATCTGGCAGTCAGATCCGGCAGGGGATTTAAAAAAGATAAAATAGGAAAAACGGCTAAAGGCGCAAAAAGCATTACTAAAGCGCCAACTATCCAAGGCATATTGGTAATAGGATGGCGCCTAAGCAGCAAACAAATTTCTTCTTTCTCTTCTTGGCTTTCAAAATGCATATCAACGGGGTTAGCCATGTAAGCCATTAGGGGTTGTTTAATCCTGTGCCAGAGAGACCGCTTGGGGGAGGGTTTTATAATAGGGGTAGGCGGTTGTTGTTTGGGTTTTTCCTTTGGCAATACTTTTGTTTCCTCGACAAAAACATCAGGCATGTTTAAATTATATACTATTTCTTTTCAATATTAAAAAGAGGACCGACGATCTGAATATTGGCCGGAGCCCGTAAATTAAAAAAGTTTTTAAACTCCGAGCCGTCAAAATTTTGAGAACCCGCGTCCCCGGAGAGACTAACCGAAGTTGTTCTACCTCCATTCCAATCTACTGAAACACTTACCTCTGATATGTTTTTATAAGCTGAGCTACCCAATTCCTGGCGCACCCTATCTATGTTCCAAGTATCAGTTCCAGACGGCGGATGGTCGGTTTGATATAAATGTTCTCTAGTACCAGAGTCCTTACGGGCAAGCAAGATAACATTAACAATATCAGCTAGTTCCTCTGGTTTTAACCAGGCGGTTTTATTATACTGAGAACGCGATCCCCAATCGCAGTAAAACCAGGGCGACTCTTTATCATAGGAATTATTTTGTAAATCAGAAAAGCTACCGATGCCGCTATTTGTATCTGTTAGATGCTTGGTCCATGAGGTATCTCCCCATCCGATTTCAGCTGATGTTCGCACATACCCGCCGTGAGTGGAAGAAAACCAGGCCTTAATAGCTTTTCCGCCTTGCGCCATGATTTTTCCACCCGTATCATTAACCGCCTGTTCCCAAGCTCCGCCCTTAGGGTCAGCTTTAAATACCTGACAGCTTTCAGTAGCGCAAATTGAGCCGCTGCCATTATTGGTGTAGGCTAAAGCGTATGACCTTGCGGCGATGGCTTGGGCTTTTAGCACTTCGCTTGGCCAATCCCCGGGAACTTCATAGATTCGTTTTACGTAATCGTCAAGATTATAATTTCCGTACCCTTCAACATTAATTTTAGTGTTTTGGTCAAAATTTTTGTATTCATCGAAATTATAGTAAGAACGAAGGATTTGATCATAGGATTGTCCGGCTTTGGCTCGGCCGTAGGCGCCCCATTGGTTTAAGCCGACGCGGTTAGGCACACCGTAGGTAAAAGCGGCAAACTTCGGCGAAAAACCCGGATCCCGACCATTGGTTAAATCGCTGTCACAACGGCCGAGCGCGGCGGCGGACCGGGAAATATTTAAACTCGCCAACCTTTCTGATAATATTTGCTGCTGCCTGGCAGTTAGCGCGGCGATTTGGCTTTGCAACTGTTCTTCGTAGGCATTCGCTTTGGCAACTTCCTTTTCTAAGAAAGCCGCTCTTTCATCGACTTGGGTTTTTAAGGCGGTTGTCTGGCTGGCAATTTCCCCTAATTTAGTTTTCTCTTTTTGCAAATTGCCAATTTCGGTTACTAAGTTAACAATCGTATCGCGATTTCTCTTTGAGAGAAAAGAATACATTGACGCCAGCCGAAAAACATCAGTTGCGCTTTCGGCGCCAAAGATAATTGTTAAACCGGCCGGATAATAATGTTTAATGTAAAGCGACCGTATGGCCGCGGCGAGTTCTTCATACTTTTTATCAAACTCTAAATTACGTTTATTAATTTCTTTCTCTTTTTTAGAAAGTTGCAAAACCAGGTTGTCGATTTGCGCCTTAAGCGAGTTAATTCGGTCTCGTAATTTTTTAAGGTCGGCTTTATTGCTCGTGTTGGCCTTGGCAATTAAATCACGAGTACCGCTATATTGATTAATACAACTCTTAATAACGTCTAAATCCTGGGTCGTGGCGCATTCATCGGCATGAATGTAATTAATTTTAAAAAAACCAACGATTAGGAAACTAGCGATCAAACCAAGAATAATGAGTAGTCGAGGAAGGCGCATGATTTAATTATAACCTATTATTTTCCGAAACGGCGTTGGCGGGAAGTAAATTCTTCTATCGCTAGGTCTAAATCTTTTTCCTTAAAATCCGGCCAGAGAGTATCGGTAAAATATAATTCGCTGTATTCGCTTTGCCAAAGTAAAAAGCCTGATAATCTTTTTTCGCCTCCGGTTCTGATGATTAAGTCCGGATCAGGAATGTCCTTAGTATCTAAGTATTGAGAGAATTCTTTGAGCGTTAATTTTACGCTTTGATTCTTTGATTCCTTAATTCCTTGATACTTCTCTATGGCGCGAACAATTTCGTCTCTTCCTCCATAGTTTACTGCTAACACCGCAGTAATATTTTTGCCATTTTTTGTTTGATTAATGGCTTCTTGAATACCCTTTTGAATGTCTTGAGGAAACTTAGTTAAATCGCCGATAACTTTTAACCTTACGCCTTTTTTAATAAAGGTTTTTACTTTTTCTTTTAATCCCCATCTTAAAATATTCAAAAGCCCTTCCACTTCCTGTTTGTTTCTTTGCCAATTTTCCGTAGAGAAGGCCCAAAAAGTGAGATATTTTACGCCTTTTTTAGCCGCATACTCGACGATTTTTTCCAAAACATTTTTGGCCGCATACTCATGGCCTTTTAGGATTGCCAGTTTATGCTCTTTGGCCCAACGCCGGTTGCCGTCCATAATAATCG
>JACPZF010000032.1 GCA_016195615.1 Candidatus Gottesmanbacteria bacterium
CAATACCCAATTTGAAACATTTAAAAAAACCAAAGAAACATTTGTTACCAGTGTTACCTCTCGAATATTTCATTATGAAATCTGATATTTCGTTTTAACATTGCTATAATTTCAAGGTGAGATCCACAAGATATTTTCGCGAGCAGGTTTTACGTAAAAGATCGTATCTGAAACCAAATTGGGTTGACGGGAAAACTGTGCATAACGCATTTCCGGATCGTAATTTTAAGGAGGCACAATGAAATTCCATTACTATCAAGATACAGACTCACTCTATATTGATTTATCGGAAAAAAAAGCGTCGATTCGAAAGAAATCGCCGATGGGATTGTCATCGATTTTGATGCCAAGGGTAATATCGTGGGAATAGACATTGATCACGCAAGCACTTTCGTCAATCTTAAGAGGTTGGAAACAAAAGGGATTCCTCTCAAAAATTCTCCCTTTGTAAACCAATAGATGTAGCAATTAAACATCGACCCCGGGGGTATGAGATTTAGGATTAGTTTTAACAAAAACATATAAACAGGAAAGTAGTTGACAGAAGAAATGTTATTTGCTAGATTATCTTTAATGAGGAGCCCTGATACAGTTTTATTTTTGGTAGTTTCGGAACTATTTGTTAATCTATCTGCCGGTTGGTTTGGAGCGGCATTTATTGCTCCCAATTTTTCTCATAGAAAAGCTCCATTGAAATATTTTTTGTTGACACTCGATTTTATACTTGGTATATTATTTCTATTAATAGCTTTCCAATTAAGGCGGATATCATGAATCAAAGAATGAATATTAAAAAGGATATCCTTGATATCAACGTACAGGTTGCGATTGCTTTTCTATTAGTGCTGATCGTTTTTCTCCTGATGTATCTTGCTTTCTTTCGTTAACCCAGATATTTAGCGAAGATTTAACTCCCGGTGTGAAAAACACCACTCATCTTATGGACCCCGGCGGGCAGGAGATTTATAAATAAATTAATTTTTAAGATATATATTTTTTAAACTGAGAGAATTTTTCCCGTTTTTCTGATTTGATCAGCCAAAGGATTGTACGGATCAGCAAGATCTTTAGGATGAAAAGGATGAGGTTCGATCATTTCATCAACACCTGAAGTTAATCTGCTTAGAAGAATGGTTTCGTCATAATCATCTTTACCGAAATTGGTAGAAACGACACAGACGTCTAAATCGCTCCAAGGCCTTGCCTTGCCCTTTGCGTATGAGCCAAATAGGATCATTTTTTCAACTTTTATTCCGTTTTTTATCAGAACATCACGATATTTCTTAATAAGTCGTACGGGAGAATCACTTAATATTGATTTTTTAACCATAGGAAAATCCCCTTTGCTTTAACAAACCACTTGCGGGAAAAACTTTCTGTAGCCTTTTTATAAAAGGCAAACTTAATATTATCGTAGCGGGTTTTAATATTCCAGGAAGTAATTTCCTTAAATTCTAATATCTGTTGAGCAGAAAGTTTAATATTCGCTTCAGCGGCAAGTTGTCCTAACTTATGAATAGGAAGCGCATGATTTTTGGTGTTTTTAAAAACCAATCCCTTTATTAATTTTTCCAGAGCCAAATGGCAGAAAAACAGACAATGATTGTATTTTTTTACTTTAAATAATGCTTCCGCTGTTTCCCAACAATCTACAGCGCTAGTCATGTAGTAGTGCAAAAGATCTTTTTCTGTCATGGAATAATTATAACATAGGAGTTAAAAGATTGTTTGAAAAAATTCAATTCTCTGGGGTGGGCGTGGGAGAAAGGTATTCTTGGTTAAAGAAAATATTCTCTTTGTAATAATCATAAATTGGCGGTAGATCATTTTTAAGTTCTTGGGGAGCAAATCGATATTTACATCCCATACAGGCAAAAAATTCACCAACAGGTCTTTCTCCGCAAGAAAAGTTACAAAAAGAAGCATTTTGATTATCTTGATTATATTTTTGATCTAAATTTTTTAATAGAACAAAGGTATCCGGAGTAAATATCAATTCGGAATTCTTAAACTCTGTTTCAAGTCCCGCGTTATTTAGAGCGGGTAAAAACTTGTCCCAATTTGCTTTTCCGTTATAGTCTAGGGCATGCATTAATTCATGTAAAATAAAGCCGGAAAATCGTTTGTCGCTGGAAGTTTCTAAATTATGAATGAGATAAGGATGAATTCTTAAATAAATAAGGTTTTGGTCGATAGTTGTGCCATTAATAAGATTAAGGATCGAGGCTTCTTCCATTTCATTTGTATTAACGGTAAATCCACCGATAATTTTTAGTGACGGAGATAAGTTTTTACGTAAATCATCGGGAAAGCCTTGCAGCAATTCATCGGCCGAAGAAAGCATTAGCTTTGTCAAATACCCCTGGCTTGTAAAGGCGATATCTTCATTCGGATTTTCAAAATTAATGTGCCATTTGTCGGAAAGTTTTTTCCGATACTCATCGGCTTCTTTATAAGCCGCCAGTGACTGTTCAATGATATAACGGCTGCCAAGATATTCCCATTGAAAATCGTCGCTACAGCGGAGAGGAAGTCCGCTAGCTTTTTTAAATTGAATGTCTTTGGGCCAGCATTGCCAAGGAACCCAATTTCGGTCATCTTTACACGTATAGAAATACTGCTTCAGTAAATCTTGAACCGGACCGTATGAAAAATTAACCTTACCGGGTTCGCAGCCATTGGGATAATCATTGTTAAGAGTTGTGATGATTTCTTGGGGAAGGGGATATAAAAGAGGTAACGGTTTTTGGGATAAATCTATATTTTGGCAAAATATTTTTTGTAGGAAATTTTGCTCCCCAGAAAAAGATTGACATATAATGGGTTCTAATTTAATCACAACGGCTTTGCTTAAAATACTACTCGCCATAAAACTGATAATACCTGCCATTACTTTATTTAATAAAGGAACAGTTTTATCTTTAGAGGCGCTTTCCGGAGTTGGTGTGGGAGAGAGAGGAGGCGTTGGGGTGATGGCTTTATCAGAAACTGACTGTACAGTAGTAGCTGAAGAATTCGGTTTTGCCTCCATACCAGCATCACGCTCGAGCGGGGTATTGGTATGATCAGATTGGATTATCCCGGCAAGTAATGGTAGCGTTGCAAAGCCTTGAGTGGCTCCCGGATGTAAAAATATGCCGGCCAAAGACGTGGTAAGAGTAGTAATGGTAGTAGTAAAAGCTGGCGACATGGGGCCCAAGATGGGGTAGGAAAGTAAAAAATTATTTATGTCCGCGGTCACGGAAACCGCGCGGGACAAAAGCGGGCTTTTGGCAACGAATGACAGGTAAGTACTATTGAATTTTTTTACCACCGCGTTTTTGAGTTGATAAAAATAAGAAGGATAGGGAGGGAGAAGACTAAAAAGTAGAGAAGCGATATTATATTGAAAAAATATATTAGTAGTTACATCTTCTAATATGATAGGATACATTATTTTTACAATTTCATAAGGATCAGCGGGAATATTATATATTTTAGACATGGAAATAATTCCATCAATAATAGGGTCAAAAATTTGGGTAAGATTGCTCCACCTAATCATGACCAACATCAGCCAATCAATTGTTTGTGAAATATAATTGTTTATTGATATTACCTGTTCAGGGGAATTTAATATTCCGACTTTGTGAATTACAGATACAATCGTTTGAGCTATAATATGTGCAGTAAATCTGCCAAATTCTATACCGATATTTAACGCCAGAGAAAAAGGATTTAGTATCATGATATTGGGTCCGTATTGAGTAAGATATGGATCCCAATTATGATTAATTTCGGTTATATCACCTCTATTTAATCCTAAGACCGTTAAAATCGTCGCAACATCATGAAGTCCTTCACCTATTATTATATTTCGAAAAAATGATCTAAGAACTGAATTTTGGCGGTAGGTATTGAAAGAGTCTGGTCCATAACTAAAAACTCCTCATTCCAACAAGATAAAATTGATTAAGAGCATAAGAAATCAAGGACAGATAAACATTTCTGGTGAAGGATTGTATTCCTCTGGTTAATTCCTTCCCGAGGAAGAACTTTCTTTTAAGAGAGGAGAAAAATCTTTCAATCTCAGTGCGTAATTTAAGGATCGAGTGTTTAAACGTTCTTCCTACGGCCTTTAACTTCCAGTTAAAGATGTTTCCGTATCTGTGGGGTTTTCCTCTGGCCAGTTTGTTTTTCTTCCTCATCGGTATTCCCGCCTTTCTTTTTAGGAAGTTCATGACCCAGGCTACGATAGTTGTGTCGTCATACCCTTTATCAGCCAACACATAACCTGACTTTTTCAAGAATGGTTTGGCTTTCTTAAGAAGTGGAATAGCTACTTGGCCGTCATTTACCAAACCATTGGTTACTATTAGCGCGAGTGGAAATTTGCTTTTGGTATCAATCAAAGCGTGGAGTTTGAATCCAAAAGCTTTCTTGTAGCCATTAAATCCTAAACTGCCTATTTCCTCCTTTCCTGAGTAGGTTTTGACAAAAGAAGAATCCATGGCGACTTTTTCTCCCTGGATTAAACCTGTCTTTACGGCCTGTTTTACGAGGTGCTGGAAAAACTTCTGGTAGATGAATCTTTTTTCAAACTGTTGGTTTCTTCTGATGAAAGTCTGGTGAGAAATCTTTGAAAGATCTTCAATTGTTCGATAATCCCAATTGGTTACCCTCTTAACCAGTAGCCACTTGAATATTTCCTCCTTGGAGTAGCCGATTCTGCCACCAATAAAGGTTTCCCGTGGGTAAAGCTTATTGATTAGAGGAAAAGATAACTCTAAAACCCATTTTACTTTTTTGGGTAAATGTTTTAAAACTAACATAGGCAGTTGGCCTCCTTTCGTATTGTTGTGAATACATTATTAGGATGCCAACTGTTTTTTAGATTGTCAAATTAATCTGCAAGGAGTTTCGGACCAGACTCATTGAAATAATAATTGACAATTGAAGTATTGTTTAGTTTTTCCCTCCAAAACCCAACCAGTTTTGACCTAAATGTATCTATTTTTCGTAACATAAAAGCCAAAAACCGCGCGGCCTTATCAAGATCGCCGCCAAAGCCAAGAAAATTTAGTCCGCTTGGATGAGTATTGGCAAATTTATCAAGCGCATCTGCGGTATTTCCGAGAATAGATCTGTGGCCGCCGTTTTGTTGGATTATTTCGGCGGCGCGCGAAAGAAAAGTACCAATATTTCTGTCTGTTCCGCGAATTCTAAAGACAACGGTTTCATTGGGTTTCTCGGTGTTTAACGTTAAGAAATTAATCAAATCTAATAGTGCGTTCCTGCTTCCTTCCAACTGCCATGATTGGTTGTTTGGGTCGTAAAAAAACGACGACGCCACCTTGTTAAGCTGTATTTTGTTTTTTTTGGCAAAGTCGGCAAGCGATAGATTCGTTCTGGCCCAAAAAATTTGGCCCTCTTGATTGACATAACCAACTAAATAATGCCCATTTGAAGGGCCCATATGGGTATTGGCCAGATTCGTTTTAAATTCCTCGCTTTCGCCATCTTGGAGGCTGGCTTGGTGGAGGGTTAAACTTTCAGAAGGGGAAATTACCGGCGAGGTGGGTTTTACTAGTCCTGCCGCAAAGCCACCAAAATTGAGCCATGATGCGCCAAAAAGAGAAGTCCAAACATGGGATTGGGAGAAAAGAGGAGGAATGATTTTTTGGTAGAGAGGCGAGGTTTCAATTCGGATGGCAAGACGGGAGAAATAGTCTTTAACATTTTGTAAAATCCCGAGGTTAAGCTTCGTTTCAACCTCCGAGGTTAAAGGTTCATTGAGTAAAGGAAGTGCTGGTCTTTTTTCCTCGCGTATTTTTTTCCATTCATTGTGAGAGATTTGGATTTGATTAAGATCTTCTCCTTTTTGAGTATGAGCTAAAACGAGACGCAAAATATCAATGTGATCTTCCTCTGTCAATCCGTGGTAGAAGTTCCATAAACCGTCAAACGTGGAAACTTGCTGTGGTGGAATGTTAAATAATTCCTGGGCTATTTTTTCAAGAATTGCTCTAACTTGCTGAAAGTCTTCAACATGCTTTTTTAATAAATCGGTATTATCGGTTTGATTATAAAGCCTTAAGAAATAAGAATTTTTTCTGGCAACAGAGGACGTTAGAAATTCTACCAAAAGAGAATATGTTTCACCAAATGCGAGTTTTTCAGCAGCGGAAGAAAGTGAAGATAAGTAATTCCACATGAATTCATGAATGAGAGCACCCCTAACGGCCTGACCGTCTTTCATAAGATCATCCAGAGCAATTTGAGGAAAATGTACCTCAAAACCAACATTTATCATATACGCTCCTGGTGTATAACTACCAATGCCAAGCCTAATGATCTTGGTATCAAGGGATGGATTAATTCGAAGATAGAAATGTAAAACATCAGCCATTAAATGCGCCAAATAATATTCTATTTCTTTAACATTGCTAAGGTTATTAACAAAACTTTCTAAATTAGAAAAAGTTACTACCACCTTAAAATTAGGATTGTTTGGGTCGACAAGTAGATAAGCACCACCGTTTATCTTGCTGAACGCACTAATCGCACCAATTGGTAGATTTGTATCGTTTTCTAAAAATGCAATATACTCATCGTTAGAAAGAGGTGTGATTTGAAAGGGAACAGCAGGTAAATTTTGCGGAATTGGTAGAGAAATTTTTGGTCGTTTATAAAATGGTAAATTATATTTAAAATCCTCCCAAATTTGTTTTAACCTTTCCGATATAGGAAGGTTTGGCAGGTTAGTATAAGTATTATGCGCGACGATGCCGTTTCCCACAAAGTTATGCGTGCCTTCGACTTCAATGTCATAGACATGTTCCTCTCCAACAGGTTCAATTGAGGCGATTTTAACGAATTTGACCTGGTCGTCAGCGTCAGCCACCGCGATTTCATCGCCGACAGAAAGATCAATAACTTTTGTCCACCTTGAATTTGACACTTTGTCAGAAAAATTGCTATAATAATTTTTGTTATGAACAATATTGATAAAGCTTCTCATACCCCCGCCGGAATTGTCATTAAGCAAACCGTTAGATTCGGTAAGCCCTGTATTAAAGGCACGAGAATTGCCATTACTGATATTTTGAATCTTCTGCAAAGGGGATATGGTCTTGATGATATTCCCGTCCAATACGCCGGTATCACCATTGCCGACGCTAAAATTGCTCTTCGTTATGCCAGCCGCGTCTTGGGAAAAGAGGAAGTTTTGGAAATAGGAACCGCCTAAAGAGTTATGTTCAAATTCCTGACTGACGAGTGTGTTAACGCTGATGTTGTTTTTGGCTTGCGTGAAAACGGCATTAACGTTATGACCGTTAGAGAAGCCGGTCTTACCGGCGCCGACGACAATACCATTTTCAGTTTTGCCTGCGATAACAAAAGAGTCTTGTTGAGTTTTGACAGAGGGTTTGGAGACATCTTTCGCTTCAGTATCAGCAAAAGCCATGGCGTGATTATTGTTTTGGTTGGACAAATGAGTAAAAGTGAAATCATTAAGGTGATTTTGACTTTTCTGGCTGTCGTTAAAACCACTGCCGGCTTGCGGGGTAAGTTGGCGATTCTGGGAAAAACCAGAATCAGACTGATTAAGAGATGAGGTTTTTTGTCGAACAAGATACGGGTGGTTTCCAGTAGTTCTGATTTCTCTTCCGTCCTCCGTAGTTAATTTATAAACCGGTTTAACCCCCATATCCAAAAGGGCCTTGATTTGGTGCGGCTCAAGTAGGCCGGTTTGTTCATTTAAAGACAAAACATATTGGCCCGGTTTAACATCTTTAATTTGTGTATATTCCACCGCTTTGTCATCCTGAACCGATTCGGCCTGAGCCTCACGGCCGAAGGCTTGTTTCAGTATCTGATCGGATTCTGAAATGAATTCAGAATGACGAGAAACAATTGGCAAAAGAGTGTCTCCCGTCACACATTGGGTTAAATCATTTCTCGCTCTTCCAACTTGCCCGGAAAGAAAATTTTTTACAGCTCGTGTTAATGTTCCCAAATTATGTTCTCTTAGCCACTTTTCTAAATCCTGCCCGAACGGCGACTGGCCTGGTTGGAGGGCAAAATGTAACGATTGCTCTGTCCAGCCCATATAAGCAGCAAAACGGGCCAGACGGTCTTTTAATGATTGTAAAATCCCGAGGTTTGTCCTCGTTTTAACCTCCGATGTTAAAGGTTCGATCCCCGGATGGACGGCCCCTAATGATATTTTTACTTTTCCTCGCTCATCTTTGGCATAGTTTAAGGCAGTTATAACCCAGGAAGGAAAATTAAAGGTTTTGCCAAAAAGATTTAATTGTAATGAGGTTATTTTGGTTGTCCTGATAACTCTTTTACTAGGTACGACCTCGTCGGGCGAAACTTCGCGGAAAGAGCCAAAATCTAAAACCACGGGCTCGGAGGTGAAGGAGAGGAGACCAAAAAAAATAGTTTTTGGGGTCAAGTTTTCCGTTCCTAGAGCGGGTTGAGGTTGCGAAAAACCATTTTGTCTTACAAATTTGCCTCTTAATTTTTCTAAAATTTTATTAAAATCAGGGGCGAGCTTTTTACTATAGATAGAGTAAGAAACTCCCGTATCAAAATAATTTTCATTTTCCTCTAAATCAAATTGTATTTTTATTAAATCTCGACCCAGCTCCAACGCTTTTTGTCTATCTGTCAAAGTGTCATTAATATCAACTGTTTTACTCCAAGGATAGAGTCCCAAAGGAATTTTTTCTGGTGCGGAATAACTGATAACATCCGAACCGTGATAAAAAGTTCCTATATCACTAAGTAACGACGACAAAATAGTCAAAACAATTTCCGGAATTTGAGAATGTTTAATAACATTTTCTTCATGTATCAAATCGATGTTTTTCGTTAGTGACAATTGTTTTCCAGAGTATGATTTTACTAGTAAAGTTGCCAGTTCTGATGCATCTGCGGTTACAAAGCGAACATGGTTCTGGTTGGATTGAATAAAATCTAATTCTTCTTGCGAATATAAATCGGCCCTTTTTTCATTAAAGGTCCGATAATAGAGTAAGTGTGCAGCCCCGGTATAAGAAGATCGTTCGTTCATGACTTTATTTATTAATCCATCATTAATATCGACCAGGTTTGTTACCACTAAAATTAAGCGGTCAGATACAACAGCCTTTTTAAATTCATCTCTATAGAGAGAATCAGCAGCCAATAATCTTATGAAGGAAACTCCTGCCCCCCCACCGAAATCGACAGCGATTACCGGCTTATCCTTTTTAAGCAGTAGAAGTTGATATAAGTTTTCCGCTAGAACTAATTCCGTACCTTGTAGTGGACTAGTCAATTTAGCCTTGTCTGAAAGTTTTTGGTTTAACTTAATTGTATTTCTATAAAAACCTACAATATACCCACCGATAAAGCGATTAATTCCTCGTAATCCAGACCTGTAATTATTCTTAATATATTGTTCTATGGTTTTTCTTAAATTGTAATTAAACGATGGTTTAGCTATTTTTTCAGCCTGTTTAATGACGTCTTCTGTAGTTTTCTGCCCGGCTTGATTTTCCGCTCCAGGAGCGGAAGGCTGCGGGGCAATTTCAGCTTGTGATTTACTAACTTCCGCCACTGCCTGATTATGGATTTTTTCAAGCTCAAGAGCCCACTGATCATCGGAATCTGTAAAGGCGATAAATTGTATTATTCCGCTCAAATTATGGGCGGTTGATAAAAGATTAATTTCCTCTTCTTTAAAGAAATTGATTTTAACAAGTAAAGCCTTAATTTTTTCTTGTGTGACGGGTGTTTTGTTAATAAGATTAGTGACAATATTCTCATAAAGAAAATCGGCATCGATTTGACCTAAAAGTTCTTTAATTTTAGGAAAGGCACTTACAAATTTACCGCTGGCGTCATAGTATGCTTTGTATTTTTGTGATGCAGACAAAGAATAACCAGACAATAAGCCGTAAATTACGTCTGACGAACGCCAATTTTTATATCTTCTTACAAAAGCTAGAGGATCATTTTTAATTTCTTCAAAATATTTGCTGTACGCTGGGTTACTTACGACCCGATTAAGGGCTTCGACATTAACCAGATTGTAAAAATTTGGACCGTTTAAGAAGACTCTATAATTAGTGTTTTTCTCGATTGCAGTTATAACGGAATTTCTTTTATTGATATCTAAATCTGTTGTAAATAAAGAATTTTCGATTGATTTAACGGGGAATACGCCGGTATAAGCGGCAATGATAAATTTATCAGCTTCAATAACTTTCCGTACAACTGCTGGTAACGCTTCCAACATTTCTTGATAAGCTAGAACACCTTTTTTGGCCAGGTCAAGGTCGGTAGGGAGATTTGGCGCTTTAACATAAGTATTGTGCGCGATAATGCCCCCGTAAACAATGTCGCTTCGCTCCATGTTACGGGGTAAACGTTTCCCCAATAGATAATCTTGTTCTTCATCCTTTGTGAGCGTTTGTCCAGTTTTATTGTTGACGTAGTGCCCGCCTACAAAGTTATGCGTGCCTTCGACTTCAATGTCATAGACATGTTCCTCTCCAACAGGTTCAATTGAGGTAATTTTAACGAATTTGACATCCTCTTTTGGTGTGGTATTATAATTAATTGTGAGCAAATTATCAGCGGGCCAGAGGAAATTAATTGCTGAATTTTTCGCAAATATCGGCGTTGCCTGGTTTGGGGCTGGTGTCATAGCTTCGATTTCTTCTTGGTCTAATGATAGAGTTATCATATTCGTTTCCTTTACTTGGGGAATCGCATTGTCGGCAGTATTTTTAGTAGCAGGATTATTTATTAGTAAAGGACTAAAATCATGACTATCGATTGGTTGGCTTTTTTCTCTATTGGTACTCTCGCCAGCGGTATTCTTTTGATAATAATTTATTTTATTATTAAGAAAGGAATTTAAATGCTCGGTGAGATTATCTTTGCCGTTATTTCCTGGGTGGTTGCTTTGATTGGTTTTTATCTGATCTTGGGTCTTGGACGTAAGTCCTGAAACCGCAATTTCTTCACCCCTTTTTATGTCTTTGACTTTCTTCCAACCGTCAAGAGTTAAATACGGATGATTATCCGTCGTTTTAATACTTCTGCCGTCTTCGGTTGTGAGTTTATAAACAGGTTTAATACCCATATCCAAAAGGGCTTTGATTTGGTGCGGTTCAAGAAGACCGGTAGTTTCATTTAAAGACAGAACATATTCGCCGGACTTGATGTTTTTTATTTGAACATATCCAATATCTTCATTTTTAATTTTTACTTGTACTTTTGATCCCTCGACTTCGCTCGGGACATGCTTTTGACCTTTGACCTTTGACTTTTCTGCCAATATTGGCAGAACCGTATCTCCCGTCACGCATTGAGTTTGTTGCGATGATACATCGGATTGAGGCTGGGAACCGGGATTTAACCCTGCCGGCGCGGGGGAGGAGGGAGAAATTTTAATAATTAAATCGGGCTGGAGGTTTTTTGCCAAATAATCTTTTAATATTTTATCAATATGATCCAGTTCATTATCCGGCTTATTAAAGTCATAGGTGTTAAATGAGTCAAAGATATACTTAGAAACCGAACCGTCAATCGCCTTGTCGTTAAATAAATCTTGCAAGATTTTACTGTTGTTAATAGCGTTGGCCATTTGTGTCCCATCGCCAAGAGTAAAAGCGGACTTTAAAGATTTATGTTGAGGATCGACAATCGAAAGAATATTTTCTAAAACACCAGAAGGAAGAATGTAGCTATATCCGTGGGGAACGATTTCCAAAGGATTCGAATAGCGATGGCCGTCTCTATCGATAAGAACAGTAACGGCTTCATTTAAATAATAATTTCCGCTGCCTACAATTCTATATTTTCCATCAATCTTTTCCATAAGTTGTTGGAAGAGCCCGGTTTGTATGATAATTTTTCCGTTTTCTAGGAAATTGAACTTTATAAATCCTGCCCCATGTGCATACTCATGGGTTGTATAATATTCCAGATAGGCAGTTGAGAAAGGGAAGTTGCTGTCGACGCGAAGATAGATACGCAAGGTTTTATTGTATAAAAAACCAGCAGAAGCAACCATATTTCCAGGTTCAATAATATAAAAGCCACCATCCGTCATTATTTTTTTTTCTATTTCATCGTACTGTTTGGTATCCAGAAAATAAAAGCTTGTAATATCAGGAAGCTTCGCCAAAGGGATACCAAGTTCTTCGGTATAATATCTGGTTACCTGTTCAACTTCATCTCTAATAATCCTTTTAAAATTGATTCTGGTGAGAATTGGAAGGTTTTGGGGAAGCTGCTCTTTGTATGGCGCAAAGGTTTTTACAGGAACGTTTGATAGGGGATGTAAAATTAAAGTTCCGTCACTTGCTCGTTGATTCTTATAAATTGGCAGACCATAAATTTTAAGATGAAACAAGGCTTCACTCAGATAAAACACTTCGGGAAATTCCTGGTCATGTATGATTTTGGTTTTACCACTAGTCAGGAGAATATCTTTGACATTTACGCCGTAATTAAGGGCTAAAAGTAACAATACGGCATTATTTTTAATTTCGATATAAGATTGGGAATTATTATCGACATAGCCTTCGTGAAATTGGATATCGATGGGGTGTTCTTCGATATAATTACTTATTGTTAACTGATTATCAATGTCGTTACTAGTTAATCGCAAACCAATTTTTAGACCCAGATCTTTAATTTGTTTAGCAGTTGGAAGAGAAGATATCAAAATTTTACTTTCTGAAAACAGTTTTTTTATTTCCGCGGAAACCCTTTCAGAAAACAAGCTCTCGACCCCAGGGGCTGAAAGTTTTTCCGATGATACATCGGATTGAGGCTGGGATTGTAAAAATTGTCTTATTTTGGCAATGATTTCTGGCAGGGAAGGGATGGGCAAGCCGGAGTAGAATGATGAATTTAATAATTTTTCCGTCTCTATTTTCGCCAAAGTTTGTTCCGGATCTTGCCAGGCATTAATTAGGCGTTCGAAGGCGTTAAAAACTCTTTGCCGAGCGGGTTCTAATCTCAAGGGAAATCGTTTTTCTCGGTTGGGCTCAACTTTTTTTCCTCTACCACCCTCGCCGTTATAAACTTCCCAGGACAATATTTTCTGCAGGTGATTATTTTGATCTAAGATGCTGACAATAAATATGGTTGGCTGATTATTGGTAGTTCTAATTATTCCACCTATTTTTTGATTGGGGGCAAGACTTTGTTTTATTAAACTCAAAGTGTAAGATTTGTGTTTAATATCCGGTACGAGATCAGAAGGAAGAATTTTCGAAAGGTCAAGAACCCCTACTAAATCCTGGAAAAAACCCTTACTAAAGATTACTTTTCCGGTAACGATATTGATGGGAAGAAAGGGATCGTAAATAGCAGAAGCGTCATTATTATACCAAGCCGGTTGTTTGGCAAGATTAGTAAAAAAATTTAGGGGACGAATGAAAGTTGTTAAAAAATGGGCAAGAATATTAGTTTTGGGAAGCTTTTCGAAGCTCACCTCCGAGACAAGGTTATCAGCCAAAAACTTGCCCTTTTGGGTTCTACCCGCTCTATTATTGGGAAAATCTTTACGATCGTTAATTAATTCCAGATCAATATATACTGTACCCCAGAAACTAGACCACCTGCTAAGATAGAATTCTATGGACAAAAATATCAAACGGGTACATTCACCGGAGTTTAAAACTCAGGTGGTAGTTGAACTTTTAAAACAGAATGAGACAATGGCGC